>NZ_CAKLCK010000022.1:0-6196 GCF_921292965.1 Allocatenococcus thiocycli | reverse complement strand
AACCAATTTTTACTTGTAAGTTTACAAGACCCCAGTATTATCATGGATTGATTTTTCAGAGAGGCGCTTTCGGCGCTTCTCTGCGTTTTGGGTAGAATATAAATCTAATTTTATGTCGACCCATTGCATATTCAGAGGTTTTAACCTCATTTATTAGTGTTTAAAGAAATATGTCTATTATCTTGCGATTGCCACGTAGCGCTTGCTACGCGACAGGCTGGAGAAGATAAAAAGGCCCTAAATAGGCTGAATCCATGCGTTTGAAGTACAGTTTGGCTTTGGCGTTATTGCTTTCTGGTTGTCAGATGACCTCTCCAGATTCAACAACGTCAACACCAGAGACCAACAAATCAGAGCTAGCGGCTAAACAAAAAGCAGCTAAGGAACAAGCAAAAAGTAAGCAATCTTTGACAGATGCTGTCAAAGAGACGCCAAAGGTGCTTTCTCCTCAGGAACAAGAAGATGTATGGCAACGTATTGCTATGCAGCTTGAAATGGACATCCCACACAATAAAAAGGTGGATTACTACCGTACCTGGTATCTAAAACACCCAAATCATCTTAAAACCGTGTCACAACGTGCAGAACCATTTCTGTACATGATCGCTGAGCAAATTGAAAAACGAGGTTTACCTATGGAACTGGCTTTGTTGCCAGTGGTTGAAAGCTCGTTCGATGCCTTTGCCTACTCACATGGTAGTGCAGCAGGCCTTTGGCAATTTGTTCCGGGTACCGGAAAAATGATGGGCCTTGAACAAAATTACTGGTATGACGGGCGTCGCGATGTAGCGGCCTCGACAGAAGCAGCATTAGACTACTTAGTTCAACTGAACAAGCAATTTGATGGTAGCTGGGAACACGCTATCGCAGCCTACAACAGCGGTGGTGGTCGTGTATCCAGAGCTATTCGCAAAAACAAGAGCCTTGGTAAGCCGATTGACTTTTTCTCTTTGGATTTACCTAAAGAGACCAGCAGCTACTTACCTAAACTCTTAGCGCTTGCTGATGTGGTCGCAAATCAGGATAAGTATGGTCTTAATATTCCTGCTATCCCTAACAAGCCGGTATTAGCACTCGTAGATCCTAAAGAGCAACTCGATCTCGCGATTGCAGCTGACTATGCAGGCATCGGTGTCAAAGAGCTGCAAAGCTACAACCCAGCTTACAACCAGTGGTCTACGTCACCGAACGGTCCACAAAAACTGCTGATCCCGATCGAAAAGAAGGATGCGTTCCTTGCTCAGGTAGCAGAGAACCGTGGCAAAGGCGTTAAAGTTGCTCGCTACAAGGTAAAATCGGGTGACTCGCTCGGTGTTTTGGCACGTAAATATGGCACAACGACGAAAGTAATTCGCCGAGCTAATGGCTTGTCGAATGATAATATCCGTATTGGCCAACACCTGCTGATTCCAACATCGACGAAAGATGACTCGAAATACGCGTTATCGGCGAGCAACCGTTTGAGCAAAACGCAATCTACAGCGCGCGGCCAGCTTAAACTGACGCACGTAGTGCAATCTGGTGAAAGCTTGTGGTCAATTGCTCGTGACAATAACGTGTCGTACAAATCTCTTGCTAAATGGAATGGCATGGGACCAAAAGACACATTAAGAAAAGGCCAAAAGATCGTCATTTGGAAGAAATCGGCCGATGACTCAGTCATTCGTACGGTATTCTACAATGTTCGTTCTGGCGACACGATCAGTGGTATCGCAAGCAAATTTAAAGTGAAGAGTACTGACATTGTGAAATGGAATTCTCTCCAACAGAAAAAATACCTACAACCAGGTCAAAAACTTAAGCTGTACGTTGACGTCACTAAGGTAAGTGTATGAAACCATCAAGCAATCCGCTTGTGATGTTGTTGGATGTATTTCGTTCACCTACTTCATGCTTTTTGGCGTTATACCAGCGTGGTGGTTGGGGCTGGCAACTCTTTATTCTTTTGATGGTCAGCCCGTTTCTGTTCTGGGGAGCGTACTTCTCTAACGTAGACTTTACTTGGTTGAGTGAGCAACTCACCCCACAGCTGCAACAAATCGATCCTCAACAGATCGACTTGTTGGAGCCAAACACGCTAATGGCGAGCGCGATCATCAATGATGTGGTTAACCGATTTGCTACCCTGCTTCTGCTCGCATTTTGGTTCTTCCTTGCGACGAAAGCCAGCAAACAGCAATACGGTTATTGGAAGTGGTTTGCCGCCGCTTGTGCAATTCTCTTCCCAGCGGTACTTGGTGATGTGGCAAGCTACGCGAGCTTAATACTCAACCATGGCGAAGTGATGACTTACGCTGCAGATCTCAACAGCCTCAACGGCTTGCTGAAACTGCCGCTAACCAATGAGTGGTCTCACTTCGCAAGCTCACTGCCACTACTGTTACCTTGGTACATCGTTTTAGGTTACGGTGTTGTTCTAACATGGACAGAATTTGAGCGCGGACAAGCTTTGGTTATCGCTAGCCTGCCTTGGGTGATGTTTTACGTCATTTGGGCGCTTTATATCGTCGTGAGTTAGTCGTCCAAAGTAAACGAGACCAGCAATGGATTATGATCGGAAGCGTCGCTCTGCGGCGCTTTCGCGTTTTTGAGCACAAGCCCTCGATAAAACACATGATCGAGACGCTGACCAGTAATAAACTGGGTTCGATGATCCGGTGAAAACGACACTTCTTTTAAGTTTGCCTTCTGTAACGCCTGCTTCATGGCTTCGAGACGATATTCATTCCAACTGTTAAAATCACCAGCAAATATAATAGGCCCGGAGTGTTGCGTTAGTAATGCCTCCAAAGCCGCTATTTGAGAGTGGTATTCTTCCGTTCCAACAGTGAAATTAATCGCGTGTATATTTACGACTGCAAGCGTATTGCCATTACTCAAACGATACTGACTGTAGAGTGCGGATTTTGGTAAACGAAGCCAAGGTTCTGTGGAAGTATACGCACATGCTTTCTGAGGCAACCTTTGCGCAATGTTAATCACACCAGCACCACTGCCCAAAGCTTTAAAAGCACTTACTTGATTGCTCATCCAGTTTCCGTCCACCAGCCACTGTTTGAACGGCTCAGTCATGCTGGCTTCTTGAAGTAATAACAATTGCTTGTCCGTTGAAAGCGCATTAAGTGCACTTTGCCAATTGTCTTTGCTTTGCTTGTAAATATTCCAAATCAATACGTTGAGTTCACCCTGCTCATCTAACACTTGCGAATCATTGAACTCGATGCATTGAATATCTTCAGTAATTTCATCACCGGTTTGGGTGATAATTTGTGGGTGGTCAGGAACCGTGAAAATGACTTGAAAGCCAAGTACAACTGCCATGAAAAAAAAGACTACTGCTAGGACGAAACGCTTAAGCATAAAGGCGTACCTGAATGTGTTTAACCTGACTGACGGTTACAGAATAAAAAAGGAGCCGTATCAGGCTCCCTTTTAGCTTAATCAAAAATAAATTTAGAGTGAAATGTTAAATCGCGTCTTCGTCTTCTTCACCAGTACGAATGCGGATTACACGCTCAACATCAGTGACGAAAATTTTACCATCGCCAATTTTACCGGTTTGAGCGGTTTCGATGATGGTCTCAACGCATTTGTCTGCGACATCTTCAGTAACTACGATTTCAAGTTTCACTTTAGGTAGAAAGTCCACCATGTATTCTGCACCACGGTATAATTCCGTGTGACCCTTCTGACGACCAAAACCTTTGACTTCAGAAACGGTCATCCCTGTGATGCCAACTTCAGCTAACGCTTCTCGAACATCATCCAGTTTAAATGGCTTGATAATCGCTTCAATCTTCTTCATGTTCATCCCTTAAGCTTTAATCGTATGCGGATATTATCGTTTACCGTCTTACAACATTCAATCTTTGTCTCGTTTTGGTATCGTAAAATCTTGAGTTTGATGAAATTTATTAAAGCGAAAATTATAAAACCAGAACATTGCTCTGGTTTTGTTTTTGGTGAGTGCTAGGTAGCGACTATAAGCTAGAGTAGTATGCCGCTAAGTTGGCAATATCATCATCAGACAGCAGTGATGCTTGTGCCTGCATCACTGGAGCAAGCCCACCCGTGCGCTCTTTGTTTTTATAAGCTTTGATGGAGCTCATGATGTATTGAGCATTCTGCCCTTTCAGGTTTGGGTATCCGGGAATGGTTGCCATACCATCCGCACCATGACAGGCAGCACACACTGCCGATTTTGCCTGCCCAGCCGCGACATCGCCCGCAGCGAATGCTTGCCCTGATAACATAGTTAACGCCATTACTGCGCCTATTACTGTTTTCTTCATTGCTTCACCTAATCGTTTTTATTTATAAGTACAATTTATGTTCGATATTGTGTCACAAATTACAAAGGCTTACGCCAAATCAGCTCACAATCCTGACCACTAAATGCCTTATCAACAAACAAGTCGGCTACCGCAACCACCTGATCTTGATACATAAGAATCGGTATCTGGCGACGTAGCCAGCTCGGCACATGGTACTCTTGAAACAGTTTTTTTAATTTACGACTGTGATTACGCGTCACTGGATGCGCAGTTAACCCTTCAGGATTAAACGTGACGCTCAACAACTCCGGCTGCGGCGGCAAAGCAATGGTCGCTTGTTCTGTAGTCGTACTTAACATGAGTTCGCCCAAACCTTCAGGAAGCATAAGCGCACAATCAACTTGAATCTTAACCTGCCAACCGGAAACCTCTGCTTTATCGCAGACCCAGTAGAGCTTATTCTGGAATCGACGAACTTCTCCTTGTTTTAACTTAAGCTTTGGGTTGGCATCTTGTTGGGCCAACGCCACTTCTTTCCAAATCAGGCTAAGCTGTACTTGAGTTGGCATTTGCGCGTTCTGCTTAGCTAACCACATACGAATCAATCGAGCGCGGGCAAGTTCACTGTGAGAGGCTAATTCCGCAATATCCAGACTGAGATCTGCTTGCAACGCACGATAAAAAACGTCGTTAAGTAGTTCGTCTAATAACGTTTCTTGCTGAGCACAGAGAGACGCACTGCGTTGTACGGCCTGGTGAATACTCGGCCAGCGTTGAGACAATTCAGGCACCACGTGGTGACGCAGAAAGTTTCGGTCGTAGCGCGTATCCTGATTACTTTCATCTTCAACCCATTCCAGATTTAACGAGTGTGCAATTTGCTCAATTTGTTCACGTCGAGTCGTCAGTAATGGTCGAATTAAAGTGCCAGCAGAAAAAGGCGCGCTTTCTGCCATGCACGACAACCCTTTCGGGCCACTGCCACGTTTAAGAGCTAAAAGAAAGGTTTCAAGCTGATCATCGGCGTGCTGCCCAGTGAGAAGAAGGTCGCCGTTCTCAATATATTTTGCTAACGCTTGGTAACGCGCTTCGCGGGCAAGTAATTCAATACTTTCGCCACTGTTAATATCTAGGTGTACATACTCTGTTGAATGCGATACACCCGCTTGCTTCGCCCACGCTTTACATTTTTCAGCCCAGCCGTCCGCATTACTGCTTAATCCATGATGAACGTATACCGTTTGGCATGGTATTGCGTGATCACGCTGATAGCGACTCAGTAGCGCCAACAATAAACGCGAGTCCACACCTCCGCTAAACGCTAAGACAACTTTCGTCTGAGGCTGGTAATGGGCAGTCAGTAATTGTGTAAAGTGCTGATAAAGCGATTCCATAAGCAATCCGATCTATACAAAAAAGGGCTGGACTCACATCCAACCCTTTCTATTTTATCCGTTATCTAACCAGATATCAGCAGTAACCGTAGCTCATCAGACGCTGGTAACGACGCTCACGTAGCGACTCTTCGTCAAGCTGTTCTAGATCTTCCAACTGACGAAGCAATGTTGCTTTCATGTTTGCAGCCATTTCAACGTGGTTACGGTGCGCGCCGCCTAGTGGCTCTTCGATGATCTCATCGATAAGCTCAAGCTCTTTAAGGCGCGGAGCTGTCAGACCCATTGCTTCTGCTGCCTGAGGTGCTTTATCTGAATCACGCCAAAGGATAGAAGCACAACCTTCAGGAGAGATAACTGAGTAAGTTGAGTACTGAAGCATGTTCACGTAGTCACCCACACCAATCGCAAGTGCACCACCTGAACCGCCTTCACCGACAACGTTACAGATTACTGGTACTTTCAGACCAGACATCACTTTCAGGTTTTTCGCGATTGCTTCAGATTGACCACGTTCTTCTGCACCAA
>NZ_CAKLCK010000021.1:0-24400 GCF_921292965.1 Allocatenococcus thiocycli | reverse complement strand
GGACAAACGGAACCGAACAGATAGGCATACTCAAATTGTTGTTGCTTCACGGCTCTTGGGCGAGTTCCTTTTTCAGCCCATAAACGTGTGGTCGTGTTTTGTTGCCCAAATCTGGCTTCGTCCTGAAACCAGACATCGACACACTCTAAAGCTATATGTCCTGGGATCTTAAGGATCGTTTCGATTTTGAATTTTTTTAAAATCGTCTTGTATTTGCTGAGATTGTTTGGGGTGTTTTGATCGGGAAGTTATCCATGAAAAGCCCATGTGGTCGAGCAGGTAATAGATAGAATCAGGGTGGTAGTGCTGGCCAAATTCTTTCACGATATAAGCGTGGATATCAGCACCAGTCAGTCGTCCGCCTTGTGTATCATTGGCTTTATCTTTTATGTATTGGCTTAATTGCTCTTTTTGCTCGGTAGTTAAGAATGGTGGCCTTCCTGTTCTTGGCTTTTCTTGCAGTCCTTCCAGCCCTTCTTCAAGAAAGGTCTGAACCCACTTATTGACACTGGTTCGGCTTACCTTGAGAAACTTGGCGATTTGTGTGCGAGAGTGCCCATCTTTGAAATGAGCGAGGGCCAGCAGTCTCATTTTCATCTGGATGGATTTCTGCTGGCTTGCGAGCTTTTTAAAGTCGATATTATTGAGGCTATCCATAGCGGATCAGTTCTATTGTTGGATGGCTTCAATTAGATCATATTTTTAGTTAGATTGGTATCATACCAATCTGGAAAATTAACTGGTCAGGTCTATCCATCTTCTCGAGCACATTTTGGTGACTCTTTTGGATCTATCCAAAAAATGATTCCATGCATCGCAGACTTTGGAGATGATATCGTCGTAATCAGTAAAAGATTGGTTGGCTAAATAGCGTTGCCTCAACCAACTCCATACTTGTTCGATAGGGTTTAGCTCTGGAGAATAGGGTGGAAGTTTGATGACACTGACATTCTTAAAGTCATTGGTAATGTCTTCTGTATGCCATCCTGCTCCATCCATAACAACGACGGCGTGACGTCCCTTTTCTGTGACTGCCGATATTTGTTTTAAGTGCTCTATCATGATGTCTTTACTAACCCAAGGGACAACGATAGCCTCACCAATTCCTTTACTGGGACAGACGGAACCGAACAGATAGGCATACTCAAATTGTTGTTGCTTCACGGCTCTTGGGCGAGTTCCTTTTTCAGCCCATAAACGTGTGGTCGTGTTTTGTTGCCCAAATCTGGCTTCGTCCTGAAACCAGACATCGACACACTCTAAAGCTATATGTCCTGGGATCTTAAGGATCGTTTCGATTTTGAATTTTTTTAAAATCGTCTTGTATTTGCTGAGATTGTTTGGGGTGTTTTGAGCGGGAAGTTATCCATGAAAAGCCCATGTGGTCGAGCAGGTAATAGATAGAATCAGGGTGGTAGTGCTGGCCAAATTCTTTCACGATATAAGCGTGGATATCAGCACCAGTCAGTCGTCCGCCTTGTGTATCATTGGCTTTATCTTTTATGTATTGGCTTAATTGCTCTTTTTGCTCGGTAGTTAAGAATGGTGGCCTTCCTGTTCTTGGCTTTTCTTGCAGTCCTTCCAGCCCTTCTTCAAGAAAGGTCTGAACCCACTTATTGACACTGGTTCGGCTTACCTTGAGAAACTTGGCGATTTGTGTGCGAGAGTGCCCATCTTTGAAATGAGCGAGGGCCAGCAGTCTCATTTTCATCTGGATGGATTTCTGCTGACTTGCGAGCTTTTTAAAGTCGATATTATTGAGGCTATCCATAGCGGATCAGTTCTATTGTTGGATGGCCTCAATTAGATCATATTTTTACTTAGATTGGTATTATACCAATCCGGAAAATTAACTGGTCAGGGAGCAGGGTTCGATAAACAAACTCGATTTGCCATGGATGGCAAATCGAATCCCCATGGATGGGTTCATGCGTATTTGTGTCCGATGCTAAGAGCTTTTTTCTAATAGGAGCTCTGTGGTAGTAACCCGGCAGTTGATGCCTTGCTCCTGCAGACGGGTGCATTGGGACTGGGCCTGTGCTCTGTTCAGGTAGGTTCCCAGTTGTAACCTGAGGTGCTCGCTGCCTTCCCTAGCCACCTTAGAATAAGATGCCTGCGGCAATATATTGGCGTGCGAACGGTAGAGCAGGTGCCAGTAGGCCTTCATGGTTGTTTCGGAGCTAAACTCACCCAATGAAACCAGAAACGCTGGCTGGAAGCTCAGGGCAGCAAGACTGAAATCGTTGCCGCGCAACACATCGCCATCACCATTTATCGTTACCTCGACGGCCGCAAGCGGATACAGTTTCTTATCCTCGATATACTGCTTATCGATCTCCACCCGGAACTTACCCGGCAACACATTCATAAAGAGGTAGAAGCCATCATATTCACTCTCCCCCCTCTGTACCACTTTACCCTGCTCGTCCAGTAGGACAAGTGGGGCATAGGCTGCCAGCTTTTCACCGCCATGACCATCCTCTAGGTAGACCATACCTTCGATTTCACCAGTGGTGACCACAGGTATATCCAGGGTCTCCACCAACCCCGGTCTGGGCGTAATCGAGATTCCGGGGCGACTGGGCATCCAGTAGGGGTCCTCCAGACTTCCTATCTCTAGTTCAATATCCGTGGTGCGATAAGCGGGCAGGCCACGCAAAAAAGCAATCCCCTTTTCATTAGTAGAAGCTCTGCGGTATACCTGGGTGCCTTTTACCTTGGCGCCCACCACTGGCGGCTCATCTTGGTCGTAGCGGCCGTTTAGGTTCAAGTCCTGAAATACGCGCACACTGATGGCACCGTTTTGCGCTAGGCGGCGGCGGTCTATATAAAGGTCACTTTCCTGAGGATCCCAGCCCAGGCTAAGTAGGGTGTTCAGGCCCAGAAACCATTCGCCGCGATCATCGTAGGAGAGGGTAGAGCTCAGATAAAACGTATCGGCTTTCCAGTTCAACCTCATATCCGCTTTATACCTTTCGGTTTGGGGCCAGTAGTTAATGCCAAACTCGCTGTTAAGGGAGGAGCTGAGGGCGCGACTGAACTCGGTATCCAACTGGGTTAGCTCGGCCTCGGGCGATAGGCTATAGTCAGCCCCCAGCTCCCAGGTGAATGATGAAAAGCGCTTACGCAACAAAGCGCTGCCGCTTTGCCAGTCCTCTGCCTCACCCACCTCAGGCTCGGTTCTTTGATAAGTAAAGCTGTTGCTCAGGTAAAAGGACGGCCGGTAGAGGCTGAGACGGTTTTGTAGCGAAAAGCTCGGTTGGTCGATATCGCCATAGCGGCGGCTAAACCCCTGCTCATAGTTGAGCGCAGTCTGCCGGCCCTGGAAAAGCGAGCCTGCCAGCGTCACATTGTCATTAAACTGACCATCATCAGCATTGTGCGAGAAATTCAGTGCATGTTTGCCCAAAAAGGTTTTCCCCCCCATCCGGTAGGCACCGTTGTTGTCAACTCCGGCCTGCATCAGCAGGCGGTCAAACAGGGAAAAACTAGCGTCTAAAGAGTAAGCCGCACTATGTCTTTCCACCTTGGAAAAGGTTGCATCTAACAACAATTTATCGCTAAGGCTTTTGCTATACTTGCCAGCCAGATGCCAGTCAGCAGTATTGGCGGCTGGCTCGTTGAGAAACAGACTGCCGGGCTGGGTGAGGGAGAGATCGAAATAGTGCTGCTTTTCTACTGTGCGGCTGTCTACTAGCACCTGCTTGGTCTTTTCCCGGAGCTGGCCTTGCGGGCCGTAAAAGACCAGTCTAAGGGTGTTGTTGCCGTAGAGCAGCTCTATATCGTTAAACACATAGCGACCATCTGGCCCTGCGGTCAGCGCATTTATCAGTACATCATTACGGTAAAGCTCCACATCCCAGCCGGGCTGAATATCTCCCTGCAAATCCAGAGTGTCTAACTCGGTATTGCCCGTCAGTGGCCTGTTGCTAAAGCTCATTCCCCGTTCCTGGCCGCTGGCACCGGCTACTGGTACAACATCGCCAAAGCGGTATTGGGTAGCGTTTACGGGACCCAATAGGCCGCCCTCCAGCGAGGTTTTTTCCAACGTCAGGCGCGCATAGTCCAGTTCATTTTCCGAGCCGCCGCCAAGATAATACTGACTGCTTAAAAAGCCCAAATCATGGCGACCCAAGGCAGAATAGCCGAAGTTGACATCTTTTCCTGAATAGGTGGCGTTGGTGCTGATATCCAACAGGGGCGCGGACAACAGTTCGTGACCGCTTTTACGCAGTGGTAAAGCCGGCTTGGTGCTGGCTGTTGTTTTCTTGCTTTTTTGTCTCTGTTTGCGTGCGAGAGCTGCCTGGATCGGCAGGGGTTGCTCTGGCTTAAGCATCAACATCATCGCACCGAAGTCAAATGTCATTTTGATATTAAACCAGCGGCCGAGATCGTCGGCATGAATATAGAGGTCGTCCGGCAGGAGCTGAAAGTGTGAGGCCGGCAGATGGTAGGTAACCCCGTTTGCTTCGGCTTTGGCCTGACTGTTGGCGGCAGCTTGCTCACCATCCTTTCCGGGCAGGTTCAGGCTAAAGCTCTGGCCCTCATTGATATACCAGCCAGCGGCCACCGATGTCTCGCTGTCCAGCTCAATGGCGAAATCCAAAAGCTCTACAAATTGGCTAAAGGCGATAAGGGCGCTATCTTTATGCTTGATGGCAAACAGATCGCCGATCACCAGATCGTCGATGCGCACCTCCAGTATCAGCTCTTCACCATCGGCGATGCCCCGGCCATCATCTGTCGTTGGAGCGTCGGCAGGCATCAGTCCAAAATCTGGTTCCTGATATTTGTGGTTGATCGTTCGGATCAACTCAAACAGTTCTGACTGGGCAATAGCGGGCGTGCAGACAGGCCAAAGCAGGCCCAGCAGCAGCCACTTACACGGATGGTACAGGGACATAAAGTTAAGGTGCTAATTGGTAGTCGCTGATGGTCAGTTGTTGCTCTGCCAGAACTCGGCCTCCGAACTCGTCGTCTCCCTCATAAATCAGACGCAGCGTGCCGTCCTGCGCAATGGGATCGTGAAAGGGCAGACTAATCACGCGTTGTTTGTTTTCATGGAAAACTGCAACGTTGTTAAGGGTAGCTACATGGCGCTCTTCGACACCGTCATACGAGCGCCAGAAGGCTTTCAGGCTACCGAAGGTGCTGTGCAGACCTGATCGGTTAAGGGCAAAAGTTAACCCATCTGGCTTGGCACTACTGGCATCCCGGTAGAGTGCCACCGTGCCAAACTCCGCTGTGGCGTCCAGGCCGCCGGCACGTATGATCACCGGAATGGAAAAGCTCAGCAGCAGGTTCAACTGAATACCCACGCCCTCGGTTTGACTGCGATCCTTGCTACCGGGCAGAGCGGCAAGCAGCAGATGGGATCGATACTCCCCGAGAGCCAGATCTTTGGGACGGCGCACCGCGATGCGAACTTGCTGGCGCTCGCCTGGGCCGAGCGTTACCTGTCTGGGGCTAAATCTGAGCATGCTGCTGGCAATATTAAAGCTGGCTAACTCTTCCTCGTTCAGCGCTTGGTAGCGGCCGTCGGGTAATTGCCTTTGCTGCTGAAACTCCAGTCGATAGGTTTTGGTCTCGTTACTGGTATTCATCAAAAAGACCTTAGTACTGCGTTCTCTCTCGGCAAAGGTCACTCGGGTCGGCGAGATCAAAAGGCTGGCGCTGGCGTTGCTGGCAAGTAAAACAGGCAGCAGCAAGGTAGCGAGCAGGGACAGGGTTTTTCTGCTTATTATCAACAGCATGGAATTCCTAAACTTTATTAATGGGTGATATGTAGAGTTATATGGGGGTTAGTGTATTTGGCGTCCAGGTAGTTGCCTGTGCCTGAAGTAGTCAGGGTGGCACCAACCCATACTCGGGCCTCGCCTTTAGTGTTTGTTCTGACCCAGGGCTTGACGTTTAATTGCTTAATGGTGAAGCGGCTACCAGCGTTGCCGCCGTGGCTCAGACTGTTAGCGCCCTCGGGCTGGCTGGTCGTGATATGCAGGTAACTGCCTGGCTGAAAACCGGAGAGCAGAAATTCGGCTGGGTGGCCTTGCTCTATTACCACGATATTTGGGTCATACTTTCTTGAGCCGTCCGGGGTAATCTGGTAGTTATAGATATTATCGTTGTTGCGCAGTGCAATAACCCCGAAGTCAAGCGGCTTAACCTGAGTGATCTCCCCAGCCCAGGCTCCCCCGGCGAGCAGGCATATTGCCAGCAACGATAACAAGTGGTTACGCATGACTTTTCCAATAAACTATTGAACTGGTTAATTTAACAGAGGCAAGCCGGTAAGTCGGCCCGCCTCTTTGCTTTAGTATGTAATGGTCACTTCATATGTACCGCTGTATACAGCATCCTTATAAGAAGCATTTCCCCCTTTTTGGGTGTTCAAGGTTGCACCTACCAGTAATATCAGGTTGCCGTTGCCGTCTGTTGTGGCTGGGCCTTTTCCATCTTTGAGTGTAACAGGACCATCATTTGTAGCAGCTTCAAAGTTACTTAGGGTAAACTTCAGAGATGTCGGCGCTGCGTTTTCCATTTTCAACTCGATAGTATCATCGTCTTTCGGCAACTTGATATTCAAGGCGGTATACTTGGCTGCGTTGCTCACCGTAAAGGTACCTGGCGATGCATTGGTTTTGTCAATTGGGGTTATGCTGCCAGCTGTCTTGTCTGCAGTTTGTGTTCCTACGATGTCCGAAGTTAGCTCGCCGGTGGAAGGCAGTAACGTCAATGTGGCCGCGGCAGCAGTATCATTACCAGCGACTGCTGCGATGGTGCCGAAGTTTAATGAAGCCGTTTCGACGATATCCAGGTTATTTTTGACCTCGACCGATGCGGTCCCCTTGCCGTTAAACTCAGGTGCTACGCTCTCTGCGTAGGCAGAGCTCGCAAATAATGCCAGTGCTGCATAAGCCAGTTTTTTGTTATTTTTCAATGTTAACTCCTTTTGTTTTCAAGATAAGCGGGCGGCTCAGTGCCACCGTTAGATTATTCAATCAAGAGAACTTACTAAACCAATAGACGTGGGCGTATCGTTTAAGCACGGCCAATAAGCGTAGGGGCAGGGTTAACCAATCAGCTATCCTTTAACCTTACTGTCAGCACATACTTACGCCGGTTGATTTACTTCATATACGCGATATTTTGTTCATCAGACAAAGGCTTGCCGGTCAGCGGCCTCACCATACAGTCCAGCCCGTCGGTCTTAAGTTGCCGACACAATGCTTGTGCTGTCACCTTATCTTTGACAGGGCCGGCAAGTAGACGATAAAGCCTCTCCTTTTTTGGCCCGATATAAACGGGTGTTAGATAAAAGCGTTTGTCTGACAGAAGTTCAGGCGACTTCTTTACCAGTTTTCTTTTATTTGACTCGATATATTGAAGCCATCTATAGGTGCCAACTTGCAATGCATATTGTTGGGTTTTAGGCTGAACGTCTTTCTCTTTCTTAGCAGAAGCTTTGATGGCTTTATCGCCTGCATCGACCACTGCCATCAACTTATGATCTTTTACTTCAGGGAGGATCTTATTTGGCGCTGGCTTAGGAGTAGAGGAAGCCATTTTATCCAACTGGCCAATCAGATTTTTAAAGTCCGACTCCAACGCGGCCAACCGGTTAATGCCTGGGCGGTATTGCTCCCACTCCGTATTTTGTTGATCAAGACGATCTCTCAACTCTTCGACTTGTGCTTGAATAGCCTGGTACTCAGATGTGTTTGTGGGTTTACTGGTTGCACAGGAAGCCAGTAATAGACAACAGCCAACGATTAACAACTTTGATATCGCTGAGCTTGTATATGGACCTTGAGCTGTATTCGACCGACAACCTTGCCTTGTAAGCTTATTATTGGATGCCTTAATTATTCGCACGCATTATACCTAGAAGACAACTTATTGATATTTATAATATGAAGCGAAGTTTAATCAAGGGGGTAAAACTAATCAATAGCTAAGAACAAGATTCCGCGATGGGGTTAAAAGAACAGTCAAGCAAGAGCTTCTCTCTGAGCTTGCCATCTCAAGCAACTTATGACTGTTTTCCTACAACGTTCTTTTCTATGAGGAAAGTGTGATATTTGCTCTTCGGTGGCGTGAGTGTCTCTCTTTGAAATGAGCAAGGGCAGGCTAGTCGTATGAGTGAACTTGCTATTAAGCACAGTTGGGGGAGGGGCATTGAATGGCTAACATAAATAGCATGATGGCTTTGGAAGAGTTGAGTCTTTATTTTTAAGTGCTCGTTATCGAGAGCTTCTGTATCTCGAGGCTATCCATGCCTGAGAGGCTAATGTGAAATGTTTCTATCTGGCAGATAAAGAAAAGCCGCGACCTAAAAAGGTAGCGGCTTGTTCTATAACAATTTTTAATTACGGTCTTAGTTCATGCCGTATTTTTTAAGTTTCTTGCGAAGAGTACCGCGGTTGATACCCATCATAGTTGCTGCGCGAGTTTGGTTACCGCGAGTGTACTGCATGATGGTATCTAGTAGTGGCTGTTCAACTTCAGCTAGAACTAATTCGTATAGCTCTGTTACTTCCTGGCCGTTTAGTTGAGCAAGGTAGTTTTTAAGAGATGCTTTAACAGAGTCACGTAAAGGCTTTTGAGTAATCTGGTCTTGTGACGTTACTGTAGTTACTGTTAATGCTTCTGAAGTCAGATTTTGTTCGAACATATTCGGTCTAGCTCTTCTCTTAATTATGATGCAACGTTATCAAAATAACCTTCTAACGCCTCAATTTGCAGCGGGGCTGCATCGATAGCGTTGAAGGTACGGCGAAACTCACTCGCTTGCTCATGCTCTTTTAGGTACCAACCAACGTGCTTACGCGCGATACGTGGGCCTAAGTACTCTCCATAAAATTCATGCAGAGCATTCACATGGCCAAGCATAATGGTTTTCACTTCCTCTGCCGGAAGCTCATCCATCGTGGTGCCGTTTTCCAAATAGTGATGGATTTCCTGGAAAATCCAAGGACGACCTTGGGCAGGGCGTCCAATCATTAAAGCGTCCGCACCGGTGTACTCCAGTACAAATTTGGCTTTCTCCGGGCTATCGATATCACCGTTCGCGATAACCGGAATTGAAATTGCCTCTTTTACCGCTTTAATGCTGTCGTATTCGGCCTCACCTTTGTACATACATGCTTTTGTTCTACCGTGTAGTGCAAGAGCCTGTATGCCGCAGTCTTCGGCTAATTTAGCGATTTGGAGACAGTTTTTGTTTTCTGTATCCCAGCCAGTTCGGGTCTTCAACGTTACAGGAACGTCAACAGCATTCACTACCGCTTTCAAAATCTCTTCGATAATGTTTGGGTACTGAAGCAGTGCAGAGCCCGCTAGCTTCTTATTCACTTTCTTTGCTGGGCAACCCATGTTGATGTCGATGATTTGCGCACCGTTTTCAACACTAAATTGAGCTGCATCCGCCATAAGCTGTGGATCGGAACCGGCAATCTGTACAGAGCGAATGCCCGATTCGCCTTCATGCACCATGCGCTGTTTCGACTTCGACGTTTTCCATAGCTTTGGGTTGGCAGACATCATTTCACTGACGGCCATTCCCGCACCATAACGAAGACACAACTCGCGAAACGGTCTATCCGTTACACCAGCCATAGGGGCTACGATTAGATTGTTCTTAAGTTGATAGTTTCCGATTCTCAAAACGTCATCACAGTTCTGTACCAGCAAGGGCGCGCATTTTACGCATTTTTTTACTGCGTGAAAAGACTAATATTTGAGCATTTACAAATTGTTTTTGTAAATTGTATGAATTTCAAACAATTAGCCGTCAAATCCTTGTCTAGCCTTGCTTACGACCAGAGATGCGACACCACTCTTTTTGCTCAACGATAGGATCTATGTGAAGCTCATCACGGTAGTAGTTAGCCACATCTTCTGCTTGGGTATCTAAAACGCCCGACATCGCAAGGTCACCATTTGGCTTCACCAGACCTTTAATGATAGGAGCAAGTTCGCGCAGAGGACCTGCAAGAATATTGGCAACCACCACGTCAGCGATTAGGCCTTCAGGTTGATTTTGAGGTAGGTAAACTTCAAGTTGATCGGCAACGCCGTTACGCTCTGCGTTGTCGCGAGAGGCTTGTAGAGCTTGAGGATCAATGTCGATCCCGATGACTTTCTCTGCGCCTAGTTTGATCGCAGCGATCGCAAGAATGCCAGAGCCACAGCCGAAGTCGATAACTGTCTTACCCGTCAGGTCCAGACCTTCTAGCCATTCCAGACAAAGCGCTGTCGTTGGGTGAGTACCCGTACCGAATGCCAGGCCAGGATCAAGCATAACGTTTACTGCGTCTGGCTCAGGAACGTCACGCCAGCTCGGACAAATCCATAGGCGCTCACCAAATTTCATTGGGTGGAAGTTTTCCATCCACTCACGTTCCCAGTCTTTGTCTTCCAGCTGTTCAACTTTATAAGCAAAATTGTCTGCAAGCATGTTACTTGCTTTGATTTGGTCGATGATGAAGTTGGTATCGGCTTCTGCATCGTACAGTGCCAGAATGTCAGTATCGCCCCATAAGCGAGTTTCGCCAGGAAGAGGTTCGAATACAGGCGTATCTTGCGCGTCTAGGAAAGTTACAGACAGCGCTCCAGTCTCTTCCATTAGCATGTCGCCGATTTGCTCAGCGTTTTCATTGGTCGCGTTGAGTTTGATTTGAATCCAAGGCATTGGTTTTTGCTCTTACAGTAAATGAAGTGGCGCAGAGTTTACCAGAACTCTGCGATTTGTTTGAGTATAGACTTTGTACAAAACAAAAATGCCCACAGATGTGGGCATTTTTCAGGAGTTCAACTCAGGCTTATTGCAGGCCTAGTTTCTTCTCTAGGTAATGAATGTTGGCACCACCGTGCTGGAAGTTCTCATCATTCATGATTGAAACTTGTAGAGGCACGTTAGTTTTGATGCCTTCGATGATCATCTCACCAAGTGCGTTCTTCATACGTGCAATCGCTACATCACGGTTCTCACCGTAAGTGATCAGTTTACCAATCATTGAATCGTAATGAGGTGGTACTGAGTAACCGGTGTAGATGTGCGATTCCCAACGTACGCCCATGCCACCTGGAGAGTGGAAACGCTCAATCTTACCTGGTGATGGTAGGAAGCGCTCTGGGTCTTCTGCGTTGATACGACACTCAATCGCATGGCCGCGGATCTTAATATCATCCTGAGTAAATGACAGAGGCTGGCCAGCTGCAACACGTAGTTGCTCTTTGATTAGGTCGATACCTGTAACCATTTCTGTTACTGGGTGCTCTACCTGAATACGAGTGTTCATTTCGATGAAGTAGAACTCACCGTTTTCGTATAGGAATTCGAACGTACCTGCACCGCGGTAACCGATTTCGATACATGCACGAGTACAACGCTCACCGATGTACTTACGCATTTCTTCAGTGATACCTGGTGCTGGTGCTTCTTCCACAACTTTCTGGTGACGACGCTGCATTGAACAGTCACGCTCACCTAGGTGGATTGCGCCGCCTTGGCCGTCAGCAATAACCTGTACTTCAACGTGACGAGGGTTTTCCAGGAATTTCTCCATGTAAACCATGTCGTTGTTGAATGCTGCTTTCGCTTCTGCACGTGTCATAGCAATAGCTTGTACTAGTTCTTTTTCAGAACGTACAACACGCATACCACGACCGCCGCCGCCGCCTGACGCTTTGATGATGACTGGGTAACCAATGCGTTTAGCAAACGCTTTGTTTTTATCTTCATCATTGTCCAATGGACCGTCAGAACCTGGTACACAAGGAACGCCAGCTTTCTTCATTGCGTTGATCGCTGATACTTTGTCGCCCATCAAGCGGATAGTTTCTGCTTTTGGACCAACAAAGATGAAGCCGCTGCGCTCAACTTGCTCTGCGAAGTCTGCGTTTTCTGACAAGAAGCCGTAACCAGGGTGGATAGCTACTGCACCCGTTACTTCTGCTGCAGAAATGATACGTGGGATGTTTAGGTAGCTGTCGATACCACGAGCAGGACCGATACATACGGTTTCATCTGCAAGTAGTACGTGCTTAAGATCGCGGTCAGCTGTTGAGTGAACAGCAACGGTCTTAATACCTAACTCTTTACAAGCGCGAAGAATACGAAGTGCAATTTCACCTCGGTTCGCGATGACTACTTTGTCTAGCATAAGGCAAGCCTCGCTTATTCGATTACAACTAGAGGTTGGTCGAATTCAACTGGTTGGCCGTCTTCAACAAGGATAGCTGTAACAACGCCAGATTTGTCCGCTTCGATTTGGTTCATCATCTTCATCGCTTCAACGATACATAGAGTATCGCCAGCGCTAACTTTTTGGCCTACTTCTACGAATGCTTTCGAGTCAGGGCTTGGAGAACGGTAGAAAGTACCAACCATTGGAGAAAGAACTTGGTGACCCGCAGGTACTGCTGGAGCTTCAGCTGCTGGTGCTTCTGCTACTGGAGCCGCTGCTACTGGCGCAGGTGCTGCTACTGGAGCTGCTGCGTAGTGTACTGGTGCTGGCGCAGCTGCAGTGCCGTGACGACTGATGCGTACTGATTCTTCACCTTCTGAAATTTCTAGCTCAGCAATGCCAGACTCTTCAACTAACTCGATTAGCTTTTTGATTTTACGAATATCCATCTTTTCTTTCTCTTTTATCTTGTGATTAAGACAACCCCGTAGGATTGCAGAGTGTAAGGGTTACTTTGTCTGAAGTTTGTTAATTACGGCAGACAGAGCAAATTCATAACCTTGTGCGCCTAGACCGCAAATCACCCCTTCTGCCTTATCTGACAGGTATGAGTGATGGCGAAACGGCTCACGTGCGTGCACGTTTGATAGGTGCACTTCGATAAATGGGATGGCGACGCCAAGTAATGCATCTCGCAGTGCTACACTGGTATGAGTGAAAGCAGCTGGATTGATGATGATGAAGTCAATCTTGCCATGCGCGGCATGAATGGCTTCAATCAGTTCGTACTCACGATTTGATTGTAGGTGTTCTAATTCCACCCCTGCGTTGTGAGCTTGCTCCGTTAGCGTGTTCACAATCTGTGCTAAGGTGTTATTACCATAGTGTGTCGGTTCGCGCAGACCTAACAGGTTAAGGTTTGGTCCGTTTAGAACAAGAATCCGTGACTTTGCAGACATTATGTTGCTATCTTCCCTTATCGTGAGTGGAACGTTTATTTTCCCAAATATACGATAATTCAACACGATTTTTTTGTTAAAACCGAGCAAAATTTAAAAATCGACCAAGATTATAGCTAATTCATAGCAATTAGCAGCAATTTACTGGTCTAATCTCCCAATAGCTCATGTTCTTTCTGCAACCAAGTTAACAAAAATAACCTAATGACCACATCAAGGGTGTGGCTAACTTGCGCCCCAAAGCAAAAAAACCGCCATCAAAGTGGCGGTTTTCTGTTATTTGTTTAAAACTGGCTAGTTAGCTTACGCCAGCTCAGCTTTTTCAGCGATAAGTTTGTCTACGACGCTAGGGTCGGCAAGCGTTGACGTGTCACCCAGGTTGCTGGTATCGCCAGTTGCAATCTTACGCAGAATTCGACGCATGATCTTACCAGAGCGAGTCTTCGGTAGGGAATCCGTCCAGTGCAGTACATCTGGTGTTGCAATTGGACCGATCTCTTTGCGCACCCAGTCTTTAACTTCTTTGTGCAGTTCCGCTGAAGGGAATTCACCATCGTTTAGCGTGATGTAAGCATAGATAGCCTGACCTTTGATGTCGTGCGGGATACCTACGATGGCTGCTTCTGCAATCTTGTGATGCGCGACTAGGGCCGATTCAATCTCTGCGGTACCCATACGGTGTCCAGATACGTTCAATACGTCATCCACACGGCCTGTGATCCAGTAGTAACCATCTTCGTCACGACGAGCGCCATCACTGGTGAAGTACATGCCCTTGAAGGTTGAGAAGTAAGTTTGTTCGAAGCGTTCATGGTCACCATAGACCGTACGCATCTGACCTGGCCACGAATCAAGAATCACAAGGTTGCCTTCAGCTGCACCTTCAATAATGTTACCCATGTTATCGACAAGCGCAGGTTGTACACCGAAGAATGGACGGGTCGCGGAACCTGGTTTTAGATCTGTAGCGCCTGGTAGTGGAGCAATCAAGATGCCGCCTGTTTCAGTTTGCCACCAAGTATCGACAATCGGTGAATTTTCGTTACCGATGGTCTTGTAGTACCACTCCCATGCTTCTGGGTTGATTGGCTCACCTACCGAACCCATGATGCGAAGGCTTGAACGAGACGTGCCTTCAACCGCTTCATTACCTTTTGCCATTAGCGCACGAATCGCAGTTGGCGCAGTGTAAAGGATGTTCACTTGATGCTTATCAACCACTTCGCTCATACGGCTTGTGCTTGGGTAGTTTGGCACACCTTCAAACAAGATGGTTTTAGCGCCGTTCGCTAATGGACCGTAGATAAGGTACGTGTGACCAGTAATCCAACCCACGTCAGCAGTACACCAGAAGGTTTCGCCTGGCTGGTAGTCGAAGACGTATTTAAATGTCATTGCGGCATAAACAAGGTAGCCACCAGTGGTATGCAATACGCCTTTAGGTTTGCCCGTAGAGCCTGAGGTGTAAAGGATGAAAAGTGGATCTTCGGCTTTCATCTCTTCTGGTGGGCAAACGTCAGAAACACTTGCGGTTGCTTCATGCCACCAAACATCACGGTGATCATGCCATTCAACATCGCCACCAGTACGTTTAAGAACCAACACTTTGCTGATGGTTTTCACGTCTGGGTTAGTCAGTGCTTCATCAACATTCTTTTTCAGTGGAACCGCACGTCCGCCACGAACGCCTTCGTCAGCGGTGATGACAACTTTAGCGTCTGAGTCAATGATACGGCCAGAAAGTGCTTCAGGTGAGAAACCGCCGAATACCACAGTGTGGACTGCGCCGATGCGGGTACAAGCCAGCATCGCGATTGCAGCTTCAGGTACCATTGGCATGTAGAGACAAACTACGTCGCCTTTACGTACGCCTTGATCTTTCAGTGCGTTTGAGAATTTACATACTTCTTTGTGTAGTTCATTGAACGTCAGCGTTTTATCGTCTGCAGGATCATCGCCTTCCCAGATGATTGCTACGTCGTCGCCGTGTTCTGCTAGATGGCGGTCAATACAGTTTGCTGAAACGTTAAGTGTGCCGTCTTCAAACCAGCGGATGTCGACGTGACCCGTGTCAAAAGAGGTGCTTTTTACTTGGGTGAAAGGTTTAATCCAATCAACGATTTTGCCGTGTTCGTTCCAGAAGCCCTCTGGGTCGGTTACCGACTGCTGATACATGGCTAGGTAGGTTTCATTATCCGCGTGTGTATGAGTTTTAATGTTTTCTTTTACCGGATAAACGTGGGCTTCGCTCATGGCTTCTCTCCTTGTGCCTTTATTTCTCGGCCTTACAACAATCTACATAAGACTTTGAATCTTTACTTTGTCGGGCTGTTGTATTTACCCGCTCTATCAACATTATGATTTTCTAAAACATAAAGAATAGAACGGATATTTGTTTTAAACAGTTGGTCGTCGCAAGACTGACCTTGTGCTAATAACTTTCAGTCACAGCGCGTATTTCCACAATTAGACTTTAGGATGATAGAGAGGGATCTACCGAAAAAGGGTTGAAATAAAAGTAATTATGGGAGCCAGGTCAACAGGAATTATGTGTATGGCACGCTGAGACTCGGTAAATCGCCTTTGGTTAAACGAACAAAGACCAATGCTGCGGATATCGCATCTTGCAAAGCGTCGTGCTTATCTTGAATAGGCAGCTCAAGGTGCTTGCAAATCGCCTCCAGACTTAAGTCGAAATAGGCGTTCGGTAAATGTCGCTCCAGCTTGTCGTGGTAAATCTGGCTTACTTCAATAAGAGGGTTGGGCAGAGGGAAGCCCAGTTGTCTTTGGCAGGCGAGGTCTAAGATTTTTTTGTCGTAACGGATGTGATAGCCGACGAGCGGACGATTGCCGATAAAGTCTATTAATTTCAGTAGCGCATCCTTTTCGCTGATGCCGTCGACTAAATCCTGATGGCGAATTTTGTGGATTTTTACCGAGCCGGAATCGAGAGATTGTGGCGCTCGCAAATGCACTTCGAATGGTTGGCTGGTGATAATGCGGTTATCAATGATTTTAGTGGCTGCGATGGTCACCAGCTCTGCTCTATTCGGATCTAGGCTGGTGGTTTCGCAGTCGAGAGAAACCAGCTCGGTTTTATCTGGTGCACAAAATAGCGACTGATAAGGCGAGCCTTTCAGTTTATAGTGCCAATATTTTCGTTGTAGCCAATTCATCCCAGATACCTCTTTTACAACTTACCGGGCTTAATCACGGATCTGATAGTGGAAACCTAAAAACTGCTTAAACTTTTTCACGACATGCAGGCTATGACGCAGCAAGTCGCGCTCTGTTCTGTCGAGTTGTTTGAGGTCGATATTATTCTGTGCCTCTTGTTGGTTAAGTTGCTGATTGAGCCGAAGCTTAAAGAACAACTTGAGTGCTTCGTTTAAGTTATCCGCCGTTTCTGGTTCTAAAATTCGTTTGTTTCTTAAAGCTTCTATGCGGGCAAAGGTATTTTTCTCTTCAATGGCATATTCGAGAGACAGAGTTCTAATGCCGTGCACTATCGGGAAAATACCGCCGCGTTTGATATCTAAGCCATCTTTGGCACTTTTTACGTTACCAAACAGAGTCAGAGGCACAGAAAACTGCAACGCTGGACGGGTAAAGTCGGACAGGATCAACATGCGATCTTTCATTGTGTCTCTGAGATGGTTGGCGACCGGAGTGAGTAATTCTCGATTGCCAGCAACGGCTTGCGCATCACTGAAGATGGCTAAGTCCATGATTTGTTCTGGCTGCGCTTTTGAAATCCAATTATCAAGGGTTCGAATCCACTCTGATTGAGAGTTTACCCATTTAGGATTGTTGACCATCACTTTGCCAGGGCAGAGCGGATAACCCAGTTGCTGCAGGGTGTGGGTGAATGATTGCATCACTTGTTCACTGTGCGACCACTCTAAACCGTCTTTAATGATCAGCGCGTTATCTTGGTCGGTCTTGAGGATCTGCTCACCTCTGCCTTCCGAGCCTAAAACAATTAGGCAGCAGTGGTCGTGGAGTGCTGGTGGCACCACTAATTCAAACGCTTTCTCGATAATTTGTTCATTAACGGCAGATATCAATTCCATGATAAATCGGGTGCGGATGCCATTTCTCACCAGACTCTCTACCAACTGGCGTTGTCGGTTGGACGCCAGAGCGAGTTCTTCGACACTGCTGGCTCTGGCGATGCTGAGGGTGAGTACGTGCGAATGAGTGGAGAATGCACTAAGGATCTGCGTCATATCCAACATGCCAATGGCTTGATTACCATCGCAGACCATCAGGCGCTTCATCCGGTGGCGCGTCATCGTAATCATGGCATTAAACAGGAAGTCGCCTTCATCAACGTGGTAAACCGGGAAGGTGGCGATCTCGCCCACAGGTGTATCGACAGCGCAGTTATCTAACATCACGGAATGGAGCATGTTCGTTCGCGTGACAATGGCGTACGGATGCGCTGAAGGCCATTTTTCGAGGCGTGCATCATCTGGGTTGAGCTCAACTAATGCGGCGTCGATGCCATTTTCTTTTAAGGTTCGTGTGACCTCATTGATAGGCATGTCGGGCTTAAGAATCATCGGAGGATGGTAAATGCTCTTATCGACTTTAGTCAGAATAAACTCGGCCAGATTTTGCTGTTGCTGAGCGGCTTCGATTAATGCCTGTCGTTTAGATAGGTTGTTATCGAAGTACGCTGCGAATTGTCCATTCTCGTTATAGAGTTCAAGAAACACTTCTTTTGGCAGCAAATAGGACAACGTATCCTCAAGCGCTACATACTGATGACGCACACTCTCTTCAAACAAAGAACGGACATCAAACATATCGTCATTGGCATAGTGCGCGAAAACTTCGCTCTGGTCTTTGGAGCGCTCTTCCACGGCACCTTTGATCAAAATATGCAAATGAGGGTTGGTTTGCCCACAAGATAAAATCACATCTCGAGTTCGATAATATGCCACGTCGAGAGACGAACGCAGTCGCGCTTGCTGCTTGCTGGTCAGGCGATCGAACGGGGGAGATTGCATATTAAACTTATCAGGCATAAGGAACCCTAAAATTGGGAGGAACACATTCTAAGTCTGACAAATTTCCTCCCATAAGCCAGACGACTTTGGTCTAAATCCAGGGCGTTAAAATCCACGCTTTCTGATTTTTAAAAGTTTGTATCCCATCGAGGAAACGGTAAGTTGCCGATTCTTCCCTTTTTCTACTCCGTTTCGCGATCCATAATCCACGCTCATAACGTTGGTGTTCCCATTTTAGGAAAATAATAATGCTAAAACCTTCTCCGTATGGCTGGATCTCCCAGTACTTTCTCGGATTCTTTTTTGCGTATGGCGTCTATCTGCCATTTTGGTCATTGTGGTTTAAAGAGCAGGGTGTCACGCCGACTGATATTGGCTTGCTAGTAGGTTTAGGCTTGGCAACTCGTTGTGTTGCGAATCTGGTGATCACTCCTCGAGTGCATAGAGTGGAGCGCTTAATGCCAACCTTACGTTGGTTAAGTTTTGCTGCCCTTATTTTTGTTGGCTTCCATTTTTTTACCGGCGGCAGTTTCTGGTTGATGGCGTTAGCAACCGTTCTGTTTAACTTGTGTTGTGGTCCTGTGGTGCCATTGTCGGATGCGATGGCCAATTACTATGCTCGTTTAAACATGCTGGACTATGGCCGCACGCGTTTATGGGGCTCCGTTGCCTTTATTGGTGGCTCCACTGTGGTTGGGTATTTAGTGGCAGGTTTTGGTGCGGACATGATTCTCTACACCGCAATGGCGGGTGTACTGCTCTCGCTGTTGTTCGCGATGCGCAATACCAATCCGATGCCAGTAACCCTTGGCGATCAGCACGCAGTGCGTCCTAAACTGTCTGCACTTTTAACCGATAAACCGGTACTCAAATTTTTAGTATTGGTTTCGCTCATCCAGGGCAGTCACGCGGCGTACTACGGTTTTAGCGCTATTCACTGGAAAGCAGCAGGACACTCTGAAGATGTGATTGGTTACCTTTGGAGTTTGGGGGTGGCCGCCGAGGTGGCGGTATTCGCAGTAAGTAAACGCTTGTTTGCTGGTTGGTCTTTACGTACTTTATTTGTTATTGCCGCTTTTGGCGTGATGATGCGTTGGGGGATTACGGCCGGGACAACGTCGATTGTCGCTCTGGTCGTTGTACAGATGCTGCATGGTGTGACCTTTGCGACGGCGCATATTGCTGCAATCCAATACATTCAGAACTCTGAAGAGAACAAGATGGTCGCATTACAGGCTCTGTATAATGCGATTCCGTTGGGAGCGTTTATAGCACTCATGACTGTACTTAGCGGTTGGGCTTATGAACACTGGGGCGCGTTTGTGTTCTGGGGGATGGCTGTGATGGGATTGATTGCACTGTTCATTAAACTGGATCCGCAAGAGCCAGCAAGGCATGTTGTTGACCTGTCTGATAAAACACTTGAAACACAGAATTAGACTTCTGTGACAAAGGTTAAAAACTAATCTTTGTCTCTGTTGTGAAAGCAGTGTTAAATGAAACCTCTCCCTTACGGAGAGGTTTTTGTTTTTTGTAAGCAAGGTCATAAAGGATATCGGATGCAAGGATGGCTGGTGGTTCCCGTTTCTTTGGCGTACTTGGGAGCCCTATTTATAATCGCGTGGTACGGAGACAACCAGAGAAGGTGGCTAGCCAGATGGCGGCCTTGGATCTACAGCTTGTCTATTGCTGTGTATTGTACCTCCTGGACGTTCTACGGCACGGTGGGTCAAGCGAGCAGTAATCCCTGGTCTTTTCTGCCCATCTACATTGCGCCGATTCTGGTCTTTACCCTTGGTTGGCGAGTGCTTGCCAGACTGATATTGATCGCCAAGCGCGAACACATTACCTCTATTGCTGATTTCATTGGCGCACGTTATGGAAAATCGCAGGGACTAGCGGTTGCCGTGACGCTGATTGCCGTCGCGGGGATTCTTCCTTATATCGCATTGCAGTTACGTGGCATCACCATGGGGCTGGAAATCATTGCGCCTGAGCTTGCGTCAGACTTTGGTTATCAGAACGACAGTGTCTCTTGGTTTGTGGTAATGGCACTGGCCATCTTTACCATCTTATTCGGTACGCGTCATATCGATAACACGGAGCACCACCGGGGCATGATGATGGCGATCGCCTTTGAATCGATCATCAAGCTGATGGCATTTTTAGTGGTTGGTGTATTTATTGTCTGGCTGGCAATGAGTGCAGAAAACCTCAGTCTGATAGATGTCGCTACCGAAACCTATCAGCCGCCCAACATTCCTACCATTCTGATTCATACCGTACTTACCATGTTGGCGATCGTTTGTTTACCTCGTCAATTTCATACCATGGTGGTGGAAAACGAGCGCGCTCAGGATCTGCATGTTGCCCGCTGGTTGTTTCCACTGTATCTGATTTTAATGGGTATTTTTGTCTTGCCGATTGCGTGGGTAGGGCAAGGACTGCTGAGTGATGCGTCGCCAGATACTTTTGTTATCAGTGTGCCGATGGCGGTTGGCGCGAGCGAGATTGCGTTACTGGCATTCCTTGGTGGCACTTCCGCAGCAAGTGGGATGGTGATCGTTTCGACTATCGCGTTAGCCATCATGGTATCGAATGATCTGGCGATGCCACTGCTGTTACGTCGTATGCGCCTGTCTCAACGTAATCATCAGCACTTTTCTCAGTTGCTGCTACGCATTCGTCGCGCACTTATCCTGATTCTTTTGATTGGTGCATGGGGCTTTTATCAGGCACTTGATAGTATCCACTCACTCTCTGCGATAGGCTTTCTCTCGTTTGCAGCCATCACTCAATTTGCGCCGGCACTGATTGGCGGGATGTATTGGCGTCAGGGAAACAAGAAGGGCGTTTATGTCGGTCTTGCGGTTGGTTTTACTATTTGGCTTATCACCCTAATGAGCCAAACCGACATGCTTGCAGGTAACGCCAGCAGTAACTTTCTGATTTGGCTTATTACGCCACCAGAGATGCTAACTCAGTTTGATATTGCGATCTCTGACTGGGGAATGATTCTCAGTGTCGCGGCCAATACCGCCTGTTTTGTTGTCGTTTCTCTGATTACTCGTCCAAGCCTAAGTGAGCGCTTACAATCGGCTTCGTTTGTTGGTACACCGTTGCCAGAAAGCGAAAATATGAGCCTTTACCAGAGCCGCGTGACCGTGGCTGAACTGGAAATGCTCGCCTCTCGTTTTGTTGGGCGATCACGCGTTAAAGTGGCGTTTCAGGCCTATTGGAGCCAGCAACGTGAAGAGTTGATGCCGAACCAGCAAGCTCCGTCTTCATTGATACGACACACAGAACGTGTGCTCGCGGGGGTCTTCGGCGCATCTTCTGCTAAGTTAGTACTTACTTCTGCCTTGCAGGGAAGAAACATGCAGCTCGAAGAAGTCGCGACCATCGTTGATGAAGCTTCTGAACTGTACGATTTCAGCCGAGGGCTACTGCAAGGGGCTATCGAGCATATTGGCCAGGGTATCGCTGTGGTCGATAAACAATTACGGCTGGTGGCATGGAACCAACGCTATCTTGAGTTGTTTGAATTTCCTCCGGGGTTAATCCAGGTCGGCCGTCCAATCGCAGATGTCATTCGCCACAATGCCGAGCAAGGGTTATGTGGGCCGGGTGACCCTGATGACCATGTGCGTCGCCGGGTTTACCATCTTGAGCAAGGGACGCGGCATACATCGTCTCGTGTTCGCCCTGACGGTCGAGTGATTGAAGTGCAGGGGAATCCAATGCCGGGTGGTGGTTTTGTAATGAGTTTTACTGACATCACCGTGTTCCGCGATGCCGAACAAGCACTAAAAGAAGCCAATGAGACGCTTGAGGAACGCGTGCGACTTCGTACCCGTGAACTTGAACGGCTTAACAAACAGCTGGTGGCGGCGACGCAGCGTTCAGATTTAGAATCGAAGTCAAAGTCACGATTCCTCGCGGCGGTGAGCCACGACCTGATGCAGCCTCTTAATGCTGCAAGGCTGTTTGCCTCTTCACTTTCTGAAGTCGCCAAAGACGACGAGACGAAAAAGCTCTCTTCTCATATCGAAAGTGCACTCGGTGCCGCAGAAGATTTGATTGGCGACTTGTTGGATATTTCCCGTCTGGAGTCGGGCAAGCTTGAAGTGCATGTCTGTGGGTTCGCTGTAAATGATGTATTGGCGAATTTAAATGCGGAGTTCAGTGCGCTGGCGAAACAACAGGGTATTGAGTTTACGATGATCCCTTCCTCACTGACGGTGAATTCTGACCCCAAACTTCTGCGCCGAGTGGTGCAAAACTTTCTTACTAACGCGTTCCGCTATAGTCCAAACGGCAAAGTCGCTTTGGGTGTGCGCCGCGTCAAAGGTCGAGTGCGTATTGATGTCTGGGATAACGGTATGGGCATTGAAGAAGAGAAACAGCAGGAGATCTTTGAAGAATTTAACCGAGGCTCTCAAGTTCGCTCTGATCAGGGATTAGGGTTGGGGCTGGCGATATCGAAAGGGATAGCGCAGGTGCTGGGACATGAAATCTCGATGCGCTCCTGGCATGGCAAAGGCAGTGTCTTCTCGATTACGCTCGACAGAGCCGAGAGCGTACAGGCCATCAGCACAGTGACGATGCCAAGCAGTACTCAGTCTGAACTATGCCATCTGAAAATTCTGTGTGTCGACAATGAGCCAGATATTTTAGTGGGAATGGAAAACCTGTTGTCGCGTTGGGGTTGTGATACACGACTGGCCGCCGACTTAGTCGAAAGTCTGAAAGCGCTGGATGATGGCTGGGTGCCGGATGTGATCTTCTCGGATTACCGACTGGATAACGGACGCACTGGATTGGAAGTGCTGCAACAGTGCCGTCTTCGTCTGGGTAATCGCTTTGAAGGTGTCATCATCAGTGCGGACCGTACCGATGATATGCTCGATGGCATCAAAGCGAATGGATTTAGCTTTATCGCCAAACCCGTTAAACCGTTGAAGTTGCGTTCGGTACTAAACCGAGTGGCCTAGTTTTATTTAGTTTCAGTTATTTAAAGTTAGATAAAGACCTCCAGTTGGAGGTCTTTGTGTTTGAGGCTGGACGAATTACTCAGCCACCCCGCCTTGCGTCAATTTGGTTGGATTCAGCAGTTTCTCCAGTGTCGTGCGATCTAAGTCGGTTTCCTCTTCAGCGACATCAATGATCGCCCGTCCTTGTTTATAAGCCTTTTTCGCGATTTCGGCGGCTTTCAGGTAACCAATAACCGGATTAAGTGCGGTGACCAGAATAGGGTTCTTGGCTAACGCCACATCAAGGTTATCTTGCCTGACTTCAAACGTGGCGACGGCTTTGTCTGCCAGTGCAGTGGCGCTGTTGGATAGTAGCTCAATGCTTTCTAATACATTATGAGCAATGACAGGCAGCATCACGTTGAGCTGAAAGTTACCAGACTGACCCGCAATGGTGATGGTGGTGTCATTACCAATTACTTGGGCGCAGGCCATGGCGACAGCTTCTGGAATAACAGGGTTTACTTTCCCCGGCATGATGGAAGAACCGGGTTGAAGTCCTTTTAATTCAATTTCTCCCAACCCGGCTAGTGGTCCGGAATTCATCCAGCGAAGATCGTTTGCGATCTTCAGGATCGCAACTGCTGACGTTTTGAGCTGTCCGGATAGGGCGACGATCGCATCCTGACTACTGAGATTAAAAAAGAAATTTGGACTGGAACAAAACGCTACATTTGTTGATTGTGAAAGATTGTCTGCGAAAAGTGGGGCGAATCGCGGATCGGCATTGATCCCAGTGCCTACTGCGGTACCTCCTTGAGCCAGTGCCTTCACGGCTGGCAAAGCTTGTTCAATCGCTTGTTTGGCGTGTTCGATTTGGTACTGCCATCCTCCAAGTTCTTGAGCAAGGGTAATCGGCATGGCGTCCATCAGATGAGTTCGACCTGTTTTTACCACGTCTTTCAAGGCTTGTTGTTTAGTGCCGAGTGTCTGGCAAAGGTGCTCCAAAGCCGGAATCAGTTGCTTTTCGATCGCCAGTGCTACGCTGACCTGAATCGCCGTTGGCACGACATCGTTACTGCTTTGACCCATGTTGACGTGATCATTTGGGCTTACGCTTTCTCCAAGAGTCTGGGCAGCCAGCGTTGCAATCACCTCATTGGCATTCATATTTGAGCTGGTACCAGAGCCGGTTTGGAAAACATCAATCGGAAATTGCTCCAGATGTTGCCCGTCGATGATCGATTGCGCTGCATTCGCTATCG
>NZ_CAKLCK010000020.1:0-68440 GCF_921292965.1 Allocatenococcus thiocycli | reverse complement strand
AGCTGCCGACAAGTTTTAGATTCACGGTTAATACCTCTAAATTCAATCCGTTTTTGTTTCGCCTGCCGTACTTAATCCAAAGTACAAACAACAAAACGTCCCCTATTTGCAAAAATTGGCCGAAAACCGGCGTCAATTAGCAATAACATGCACGGAAAAAAGAGAACGCACTCTTATTTCATCGGCATGTAGGCGAGCATTTTTGGGCGATATTCTGATTGATGGGATGCCCACATTTTGGGTTCGAAGCAAAATAGGTCATCTAATTCATCAATCTCTCACTCGAAATAGAATGAGATTGGTTCGGCGAGATTGTACGGCATAACCAGGAGAATTGAAAAGTAAAAGGTCAAAGTTTCAGCCATATATTTTAGTGGTTGCAACTAAACACCTAACATGTGCGGTTAAAATAACCAGTAAAGAGAGGAATGTCTGGCACTCCCACGGGAATATATCGAGTGTACACTTTTATTTACAGCTTGGGGGAAGACGTTAAATTCCAATGCCGTAGCCTAGATCAGACAATATCGCTATTATTCGCTGCGTACCGACATCGTTCGGTTCACATACCTCTAAAACACTGAGTTACGGTTCGAAAATTTGGTAACTTAAGTGACGAAATGCTGGGTTCGGTTCCCCAGCATTTACATTTCCCTTGGTATTAAACCAAATCTATACGACACATAACGCTTTGGGTTTATTAGTCAGCTTTCGTCTAAAGCCTGGATCATATACGTCAAAGCATGAATCCCCTCATCTGCAATCACTTTTTCGGTTTTGCTCATGTTCTTATAAAGGGTTTGCAATTCTTCTTCACCAATCGATTCACGATGTAAGTAAAGTTCCTTGTAGTTCATTAGTCGCAACTGAGATTCACGCGTCAACGCCAACACACCTCTCCCGAAAGCCTGCTGTTTGTCTGCAATTTCACTACGTAACGTATCTAAAATGCGTTGCATTTTGCGAATATCTGTTTCATTCGTGGTTAAATGATAGGACTGATAATTTTCCATTTTTTATAGCCAACTGAAATATATGTATTTTTTAGGTCGCCATTCATATACCTAATTATCAATAAGATAAAGAGCAGCTGGTTAAACTGGTCCACAAATTGCTTTAATTAGGTCAAAACAGTCCTGTCTGGAGAAGCTATGCATGTCGACCCTATTATTGAAGCACTGATCAAAAGACGAAAAGAGATGGGTTTTTCCCGTGAACAAATTGCCAAAATGGCAGGGATGAGCGTAAAAACCTATCAAAGAATTGAGCGCGGTGAATCTGACCTCAAGCTTTCACAATACCGTTCAATCTTAAGATCAATGCAGCTCACTGATCTTGATCTCTCTCTCGACGTCAGGGGTGTAGAACATGTGACAGAACAGGACCTTGCTTCTATCGCACGCTTACTATCCCCTGAAGCTCAATCCTTATTAGTACGTCTTTTGTCTCTCGTACTCGAGCAACGGAAGAACACTTCCTAAGCCTGATGCTCTGTTATAATTAGGTATGAGTATATTTGCTCTCCAATATGTAACGGAGACGTTTTATGAAACGCGGTTTAATTAGCAGATGGGTTGTTACAGCCTTGACGTTTTTCCTTATAGGCAGCACATCGGTGTCGGCTAAGCCACACAACGAACCTTCCGTGCGCCCAATTACTCAACCAGGGAATAAGCATCAGACCCGTCCGGTGCAACGTCCAACAGTAAAGCCAACTCATCCACCTTCTCAGCATAGACCACCAAGCTATCATCGTCCTCCGAATGTCAGCAGACCACCTGGTTATCATCGACCGCCGAGTTACCACCGGCCTCCCGTGGTGATTAGACCGCCTAAACATCATTCGACTTATATTTATGTACGCAGTGGGTATCGTTATCCACCATACCGTGGCCATTATTACTACTATCACCGAGACTTAGTCGATATCGCTACGTTCGCGATTTTTGCAGGTATTACTTACGCGATTATTCAGGATGCTTATTATAAAAAAAGTGGCGATCGCTACGTGTACGTAGAGAGTCCACCAGCGGGAAACTACACAGTCATAGATGGAAACGAAGTGGTAAGCTATTCCGGTTCAAATAGTGCGACCGTCACACAAAGCTCCAGCTCGACTTCAACTAATGTGTCCTCGAACAGTCCATTCAAAAAAGGAGAAATTGTTGACTCTTTGCCTAGCACTAAGAAAACGGTAGTGGTGAATGGACAAACTTACTTTCAGTATCAAAACGCTTGGTTTCTCCCTTTACGAGACCAGCGTAAATATGTGGTTGTCGAATCACCGTTGTAGCGCGTATACGACCTCGAGCTAATGCTAATCCGCTGACCACACTGAACGTATGTCTGGCCAGCCCCAGTTAGTCAGCGCTACGTCTTCGAGTACCCCCTGAAAACGTAGCGTTTGGGTGTGATGAAACATGGGTGCAATCCAATATTCACTGACCAGCGTTGAAGCAATCGGTTCTAGCGCTTCCAAATAGTCTTCGAGCTGAGTATTTGCCCGAAGTCGTTCAAGTTGCTCATCCAGCCACACTGCATTTTCCTGATTCAAGGTATTATGCAAAACGGTGTGTGTATAAAAATTGCTGAAAGCCGATGCATGCCGATTGTCATCCAAATTGATATTGGTCACCACGAGTGTTTCATTCAGCGTGCCATTGCGTGCTCGCTCACTCAACTCTCGATATGAGTACATCACGGTCTCTACTTTACAACCCGTACTTTCTAATTGGCGTGAGATAGCACGAGCGCACCGCCGCAAAGCCGTATAGTTATAACCAGCAATACTGATGTGTTTGGGTAGCTTAGTTTCTTCACCAAACGGACGGAGAACCGGTCTCCAGGTTGGCAATAAATTGAACGCAGGAATGCTACCGAACACGATATTTTCACTTTTCATGATTTCAACCAAATACTTGGGTTGAATCAATTCGGCGATATAACGACGTTGTGCCAAAGACAACGCATGCTTCGCCCGGTGGTTAAACAAAGCAAACAAGCAGCCGTCTTCGATTCGGCTTCTTTTATTTGCCGCATATGTCTGTGCATCACTCATCGACATATAGTGAAGACACGCGCCATCATCCGTATTAGCCTCAACCAGTTCTGAGTTTGAAGATAAGGAGGGGTTTTCCATCTTTTCGTCATCGACAATCCATATGGTCACTTGGTCGGTCAGCACTCGACAAGAATAGTAGCCTTCAAACGCCTGTAGCTTTAAGCGGTTTTCATTATGTTCGATCACCGAAAAAGGACCACTCCCAACAACGAGTCGATTATTTGCCTCATTGACCTGACTCGCAGGCTGGACACCATATTTCACCCCGGAAATCAGTCCCGCAAAACCCAAATCAGGCGTGTTCAAAGTAAAAATCACCTTGAGCGGATTCGGGGCAGTTATCGTTTCGACATGGGCCAAATCTTTTTCGTAGTAATCGAGAAGCTTTAACTTATTAAACAGGCTTACAACCGTATCTGCATCGATGGGGCTACCATTATGGAAAGTCAGTCCGGGACGAAGATAGAAAGTCCACTCGTACTTGGTCTCGTCATATCGCCAATGATGTGCCAGTTCCGCTTTAACCTGGCCATCATTGTCGCTAGCAACTAAGCAACAGTATATTTGTCGCAGCAAAAATCGTTCACTGCTTCTCTGAAGTTGATGCGGCACCACACGTTCAAACGTCCGCTTATAGGTCAGCTGTATATTGAGTTGGCCTTCTTGAAGTGAGGCTCCAGAAGTCGTTTTCAGTAAACGCCCAAAAGCCGCTTCGTCTTCATCTAATATGGAGAGCGCTTTTTCGTATTTTCCTGACTTGATTCGCTCTCGTGCGAGCGTTTCCTTCAATGCACTCAGCTCAACATTCATTAATAAGGTAGAACGATGATTTCGGCCTGCTTTAGGCTGCCAGCTCAACCATTCATGCTGCTGCATTTGAGCCAACAGGCTTCGCGCATGACGAGGCGACACAAACAATAACTCAGCAATCTCATGGAGCGTGGTTTTCGTTTCCTTACCAACTTCAAACGGCATTAAACGTTGATAGTAACGAAACAAATTCAGATCAGACACGGAGATTTTCCTTATCTTTTGATGAGGCTTTTGGGAATGGAGTATTTTACTGAAGTTAGGAGAAACAAAATAAGAAAATCTCGAACAAATGAGTTCCTCTTTTCCGCCTTTTCTCGCGCCAAAAAGCCCAACGTCCGCTTAATTTTAGCCTTAACAGGAACAAAAATAATAAATTCACTCTGTTTTATTAATCCCCTTTTCTCAACATACTGAATTTGTCAGCACGAGAAGGAGAAATCAATATGATGTCAAAACCAGATAAAGCACCGATGGCGAACTTTTTCCAAAAACGCCTCATTCAGTCGCACAGCAAACTAGAAGTGATGGCTCTGGTCCACCTCAATGAAATGTTCAACTGGTCATAATTCCCCCTTTGCAAAGCAGAACCTTAGCTCCTGATACCCCCAATGTCTTTAGGTTCTGCTTTCTTTCTCTCCATACTTGCTATCCTCAGGATCAACTTGCACAACCCACTCGTACCACGTACACTTAATCGCAATTCGACGATTAACTATAAAGACCGACAGATGAGTGATAAATGCGATAATACCTGCCAGGTTTCTTTTGAAACGACTGAGCAACAACTGAACAAAGAAAAAACCTTGGCTGCACAGGCAAAAGCTTTGTCACACCCTGCACGTATACGTATCCTGCATATCCTCCATAAGTTAGACACAATGGACAACTGCTTGAATAGTGATTTAGTCTCTGAGCTGGGCCTGGCGCAATCCACCGTTTCTGAGCACTTACGAATTCTAAAACAGGCAGGCTTTATTACTGCCGAGCCTAATCCACCAAAAGTTTGCTACCGTATTCAGCGAGAAACACTGAATAGTTTCAGCACTGAATTCTCAAACCTTTTCAACTAACTGATTCCGCCTTACACGTTAAGATGAGTAAGCGCAAACTCAATAATCGTCTTTCGACGATATACGAGGAAGACACGATGACCACTGAAGTTTTAAGTAGTGCCAGCAATAAAATGAGTTTTCTGGATCGATATCTCACGGTATGGATCTTCGTCGCAATGGCTATTGGTGTCGGTATCGGTGCCGTTTTCCCTCAAGTAGCACAATGGAACGAAGCCATGTCAGTCGGCAGTACCAACATACCACTGGCTATTGGCTTGATCTTGATGATGTATCCGCCACTGGCGAAAGTTGACTACGGCTTGCTGGGAACGGTGACGAGAGACAAAAAAGCCATCACACTTTCATTAATAATGAACTGGATTGTTGGTCCGATTCTGATGTTCATTCTTGCGCTGACATTCCTTGGCGATCATCCAGGCTATATGGTTGGGATAATCCTGATCGGTCTTGCTCGTTGCATCGCGATGGTTCTGGTGTGGAACGACATCGGCGGCGGTAACAAAGAGTATGGGGCCGCGTTGGTCGCTTTGAACAGTGCTTTTCAAATTCTGACTTACAGCGTGATGGCATGGCTGTTTATTACGGTACTGCCCCCCTATTTTGGCTATGAAGGTTTCATCGTTGATATCTCTATGGGAGATATTGCTGAAAGCGTTCTGATTTACCTTGGCATCCCTTTTCTCGCTGGCTTTCTCAGCCGTAAGTGGCTAGTCACAGCTAAGGGGGAGCAATGGTACAAAGACGAGTTCATTCCGCGAATTTCACCGATCACTTTAGTCGCTCTGCTTGCAACCATTGTTTTGATGTTCAGCTTAAAAGGTGAAATGATTTTAGAGCTTCCTATGGATGTATTCCGAGTCGCAATTCCACTGGCTATTTACTTCGTATTGATGTTTTTTGTTAGCTTCTTTATCGGTAAAAAAATCGGTCTTCCATACGACAAAAATGCTTCTATTGCTTATACAGCGACTGGTAACAACTTCGAACTCGCTATCGCGGTTTCTATTGCGGTATTTGGTTTAAATTCCGACCAAGCGTTCGCTGGTGTGATTGGCCCACTGATTGAGGTGCCGGTGTTAATCGCGTTAGTTAACGTCGCACTCCGAATGAAAGCCAAATACACAAGCTAATTAGAAAATTTAAACTGATATCCTTCAAAACGCCTTCCCTTTTCGGAAGGCGTTTCAGTATAGTGAGTATGAAACTTCGTTTGAGCTCGTGGAAAAAGGGAAAATAAATGGAATTAGATATTTATGTTGTAGACGCATTCACAGATGCACAATTTAAAGGCAACTCTGCCGCTGTCGTCCCCGTAACTGAATGGTTAGCACCTGAGCTCATGCAAAGTATCGCAGCTGAGAATAACCTCTCTGAGACCGCATTTCTCAAACAGATTAACGAGAATCAATATGAAATCCGCTGGTTCTCGCCACTGACAGAAATTGACTTTTGTGGCCACGCTACACTTGCTTCAGCCATGGTTTTATTCGACCAACTCAATGTCGACGGTACTATCGAATTTCACACGCTAAAAGTCGGTAAACTCATTGTCGTGAAAAATGCTTTGGGCAAGATCGAAATGACCTTCCCTGCCCGACCACCTGAACCAGTCAGCACTATTCCTACACAACTGATAGAAGGACTGAATTGCAAAGTAGACCGAGTGCTATTAAGCCCGCAAGCGTACTTTGTCATATTGGAAAACCAACAAGAAGTGCTGGACGTTCAATATCAATCTGAGCAGCTTAAACAACTTGCTCCCTATGACGTCGTCGTTACCGCCAAAGGCACTGATTATGACTTTGTTTCGCGCTACTTTTGGCCTGCTAACGGTGGTGACGAAGATCCGGTAACGGGTTCTATACACGCAGGACTCGCGCCATTTTGGGCAGAGGAGCTTGGCAAGACCTCACTTGTTGCCTATCAAGCCTCGGCTCGAGGTGGCGTATTGCACTGCCAAGTAAACGATAACAGCGTTGAAGTTTCCGGTGATGGTGTGCTTTACCTGAAAGGAAATATTTTCGTTTAAGGTAACGACAATAAACAATCTAATTACAGCCCAGCCGCGGTTGGGCTTTGTTCTCAAAAGACGCTATCTCGACAGCCGATTAATTGCTGGCTTACTCACTAACCGCACCTGCGGATACATCATAAAGAAGTACAAAACTCGATCATGCTCTCGATTCTGCACACTGACCTCTTGGCATTTCAGTTGCGAACCTAAGCCTCTAAATTTTAAAAGAATAGTTTCTTTATTCCATGCTAAGCTGTAGTAAAGCTCGTTCACTGCTGAAATGTATCCAGTAATTTCAGAGCATCAAAATGACTTGTCTAAACATCTTTCAGGGAAGCACCGCACAATGAAGCGAATTATCTTTGGTACCTTAATTATTGCTCTACTGACTGCATGTTCAAAAGACAACACACATCAGGCACTTGGAACTCTAGAGCGTGACCGCGTCACTTTCACCGCAACTTCAAATGAGATAATTCGCGCCCTACCTGTTAAGGAAGGCAGCCAAGTCAGTGAAGGTGAAGTCCTCGTTCAACTGGATACCAAGAACCAACAAGCGGTGCTCGCTCATACAGTCGCCGAGCAGGCCAAAGCCGAAGCTTATCTCTTGAAGTTAACTAACGGTGAGCGTCCTGAAGACATCGCTGCCGCCTCGGCAAAAGTCGCAAGAGCGGAAGCGCAACTCACAGAAGCGCAGAAAAGCTACCAGCGCACAGTCGAACTGGTACGCAAGAAGCTTATTAGCCAATCAGAGAAAGACTCCGCCCTAGCAGCAAGAGATTCAGCTCGGGCTGAGTTGGACTCCGCCAAAGAAGAGTTCAGCAAACTCACAGCAGGGTCTCGACCTGAAGATATTGATCAGGCTAAAGCGGAATTGATGGCAGCGAAAGCGGATGTTGCGCTGCAAGAACAGAAACTGGCAGAACTGACCATTACCGCCACGCGTGATGGAACGTTGGATAACTTACCCTACAACCTTGGGGAGCGAGTGCCTGTGAATGGTATCGTTGCGGTAATACAAGCGAGCAGGGTCCCCTACGCCCGAGTTTACGTTCCTGCTAAATTCCGTCTTAACTTTGTCCCGGGAAAAACCGTTACGGTTAACGTGGATGGGCTGGCTAGTCCTTTACAGGGAACCGTACGCTGGGTGGCCACTGAACCGTCATTTACGCCTTATTTCGCGCTCACAGAAGAAGAACGCTCGCGTTTGATGTACCTGGCTGAAGTCGATTTACCTGAGTCGGCCAAATCGTTGCCTTCTGGTGTGCCAGCTCAAGTTGACCTAGTGGAGTAACGCGATGACGGAATATGCCATTCAGGCTAAGAATGTCGTCAAGAAATTCGGTAATTTCACGGCGATCAACGACATCACACTGAACGTTCCCAAGGGCTCTATCTACGGCTTTTTAGGTCCGAATGGCTGCGGTAAGTCGACGACTATTCGTGTACTGACAGGTTTGCTCAGTCCCACGGAAGGCAACGTCGATGTTCTTGGGCTGGAGATTCCTAGGCAGTCCGAAATGCTGCGGCTCAAGATCGGTTACATGACTCAGAAATTTTCGCTTTATGACGATCTCTCGGTTCAAGAAAACCTCGAATTTATTGGCCAAATTTTTGGTCTGGGTAGCAAAGCGCTTAAAACTCGGATTGAAGAACAATTGAGAACCTATGGGTTGGATCAGCTACGAAAGCAACGAGTCAGCGGCATGAGTGGCGGGCAAAAACAACGCCTTTCTCTTGCTGCAGCAACAATGCATAACCCCGAACTTTTGTTTCTTGATGAGCCTACCTCCGCCGTCGACCCTGAAAACCGACGTGAGTTTTGGGAGCAGTTGTTTGATTTATGCGACCAAGGCACCACCATTTTAGTAACCACGCATTACATGGACGAAGCCGAACGTTGTCATCGCCTCGCTATTATGGAGTCAGGTGAAATTCGTGCCGATGGCGAGCCGGAACAGTTGATGGAAAATATGGGCGTGAACATTATTGAAGTCAAATCAGACAAACTGCGTGAGTTAAAAGAAAAACTCCTTCAACGTGATGAGGTTCGTTCTGCCGCTCAATTAGGGGTTCGTTTGCGCATTCTGATCCACCAGCATGTTGAGCATCCAATAAATTGGCTCAAACAGACATTTCCGGAATTAGAACATGCCGAAATGAATCATGCACGACCAAGTCTGGAAGATGTCTTCGTCACTGTAACAGGGAAAGGCCGCCAATGATCAAGCCAATAGCCCGAATGAAAGCCGTGATGATCAAGGAAATTCGTCAACTTTCCCGAGATAGGATCACCTTTGGCATGGTCGTGATGATCCCGCTTATTCAATTACTGTTGTTCGGGTTCGCAATCAATACGGATATTCGCAATATTCCGGTTGGTGTCGTCGATCAAAGTGGCAGTACGGCCGGGCGAATCATTGCTCAGTCAGTTGAAGTCACTCAGGTTGTCGATATCAAAGAGACCTATGCCACTGCTCAAGAAGCAGAGCAAGCCATCCAGGACGGGCTTGTGCGAGCAGTGCTGATTTTACCGAGCGACCTTACGCAACGCATGATGCAAGGCCGCGAACTGGGCCAATGGATCGTCGATGGTTCAGATACCATGATCAGCTCAGCGATATTGTCGCTGCAAACCATGCCTCTCACAGACTTTGACTTCGAGATCCGATCCAGACCGACCAAAACGTTTGAGGTTGCGCTTTACTACAACCCTAGCCGCCGTTCTGCGGTAAACATTGTTCCGGGGTTACTCGGCGTCATTCTCACCATGACGATGATCTTATTTACCAGTGCGGCTATTGTTCGGGAACGAGAACGAGGTAACTTAGAACTTCTCATCACGACACCAATCCACTCTATTGAGTTGATGATTGCGAAGATCGTGCCTTATATCTTCGTCGGCTTGATTCAAGTCTTTATCATTTTAGGTCTCGGCCATTGGATTTTTGGCGTTCCTATCAACGGTGCCATCAGCCAAATGCTGTTTGGGACATTGCTCTTTATTGCGGCGAGTCTGACCTTAGGCCTGATGATATCCACCATCGCAAAAACACAGCTTCAAGCTATGCAGATGACCGTGTTTATTCTGCTGCCATCCATTCTGCTGTCTGGTTTTATGTTCCCCTATGAAGGAATGCCAGTGGCGGCACAATGGATATCGGAAGTGCTTCCCGCTACCCACTTCATGAGAATGATTAGAGGGATTGTGCTACGTGGTGCGGACTTATTCGATTTATGGCGAGATACGTTATGGCTAGTCGGATTTACCATACTCGGTCTCGTAGTTGCTTCTCTCAGGTTTAAGAAGTCGCTCGATTAACAGCGTACTAAGCACTGTATATCGTTTAATAGTACTCGCCCATAGAGCAGTCACGTATTTGAGAAATTGTGTAGTTATTTAAAGAGTCTATCTTAAAATCAAACACAACTTCTTTACAGACCATGCCTTGGCGATCGCTGTAGGTGATAAAGCCTTCACTATAGGCTCGATTGCCATCGGAAGATTTGATTTGTGCTGCAAGCTCTAAGTAACCTTTGTGTGCATCAACTCGGTTCATCACTTCGAACGCATCCAGCCATTCTTCTCGATTTGCCATCTTAAGTAGCATTGATTCGGCTTGAGATTCCAACTGCTTTGGGTACACATATAATCGGTTGTATCCAAAATATGCGCACATCAATAAAAAAACGACTGCTAATGAGGTTGTTCTTGTCATGCAAGTGCCTCTTGTTGTTATAAAAACTCAACGTTGTAGTCTGAGTATAGGAGCTCAGCAAATTTTAGGTTATAGAACTTGCCTGAATAACAGAGGGCCGTCAGAAACAGTCAATTCTCTGACAATCTCGCGTCCAATTCACATAAAAAAGGGCAGGGATCATATTATGATTCCTGCCCATTTCTTTTCGAGGCCCAATGCGAAGCCCGTTTTATCCTGTCTACCTAATCCGTATGTACGTGTTCGGTAGTTATGCTCTCAGTCTTAACGAGTTCTACTATTTCAACTTTTACCGCCGCAACCTTAAATTCTGGGATTTTCGCATGCGGATCCGTTGCCGTAGTTGTTAAGCGGTTGACTGGTGATTCCACAAAGTGGAAAGGAATAAACACCACCCCTTTTTGCATTCTCTTGGTTACAAATGCATCAATTTCGATATGACCACGACGTGTCGATATTTTCAGGCGCTGACCATTGCTGATCCCCAAAGCTTCGGCATCTTCGACGCTGATCATGGCTCTCGGTCCCGCAAGATTATCCAATCCTTTCGTTTTTCTCGTCATGGTCCCGGTATGGAACTGCTCCAGCACTCGGCCAGTTGTCAGTACCAAAGGATACTCTTCATCTGGAAGTTCAGCAGCATAACGGAACGGAATGCCGACCATTTGCCCTTTACCACGGGTAAACTGGGTTTGGTGCATGATTCGCGTGCCGTTCGGGTTATTCTTGTTGCTCGGCCATTGCACACCATTTGGCGTGATAGCGTCCCAACGTAAACCAGCATACTGAGGCGTCACACGAGCAATCTCGCTGGTAATTTCAGACACGCAGTGATAATTCCAGTCACTACCCATCGCGTTAGCCAGCTCTTGAATGATCCACCAATCCTCTTTGGCCTCTCCTGGGGCGGTAACAACAGCATTCACACGCTGTACCCGACGCTCGGTGTTAGTGAAATGACCTGATTTTTCAGCAAATGAGCAAGAAGGCAGAACCACATCGGCATACTGCGCCGTTTCAGTAAGGAAGATATCCTGCACAACCAAGAAATCCAGTGTCTCTAAGCCTTCAATGACATGCGCTTGGTTTGGATCACTCAATACAGGGTTTTCACCCATGATGTACATGCCTCGAACTTCTCGTTTGCATGCGGCATCAATAATTTCAGTCAGAGTTAACCCTTGTTCTGCCGACAAATCGGGCGCATTCCATTCTATGGCAAACTTTTGTCGTACCATTGGGTTATACACTTTTTGATAGCCCGGATAACAGTTTGGCAATGCCCCCATGTCGCACGCCCCTTGCACGTTTGACTGACCGCGCAATGGGTTGATGCCTCCACCTTCGATACCAATGTTTCCACACAACAATTGCAGGTTAGCAATCGAACGAACGTTATCATGCCCGGTGGTATGCTGCGTAATCCCCATCGAATAATACACAGCCGTACGCTTGGCAGTCCCGATCATACGTGCCATGGCGAAAATATCGTCGGCTGTCACACCCGTGACCAGTTCTACTTTGTCCAGGTTGTAAGCGGGTGACATCACTTCTTGCAGTAAGGTATCAAAGCCATCAACGCGCTCTTCGATGTACTCCTGATCAAACCAGCCATTCTTAATAATCAGCTGCATTACGCCATTTAGTAGCATGACATCCGTACCGGGACGATGTGCTAAATAAAGCTCTGCATGCTCAACAATATCGACACGTTTTGGATCAGCCACCACCAGACGTGCACCATGATGACGAATAGCTTGCTTGATATGAGATGCGATGATTGGATGCGCAGAAGTGGTGTCTGAACCGATAATAAAAATCACATCCGAGTGTTTGATACTCGGAATATCATTGGTCATTGCCCCACTGCCTAATGAGGCTTCCAGACCAGTGACGCTTGATGCATGACAAAGTCTCGCGCAATGGTCAACGTTATTGGTACCGAGTTCGCGGCGAATGAATTTCTGAAACGCGTAATTGTCTTCGTTGGTGGTTTTTGCTGAAGAGAAACCCGCCAGCGCATTGCTGCCAAAATCTTGTTTTATAGACGTAAACTTAGACGCGACTAATTGAATAGCTTCTTCCCAACTTGCTGGTTGCAGCCATCCATCTTTACGAATAAGTGGCGTAGTTAATCGCTCTTCGCTGCCAATGAAGTCAAAACCAAAGCGCCCTTTTACGCACAACATGCCTTGGTTAACCGGTGAGTCAGCACCTTTGACATAGCGAATTTTATTCTCTGCTTCGTCAACAAACATGGTTAACTTACAGCCGACACCGCAGTAGGTACAGATAGTGTCAACGGCCTTCAAATCCTCAGTTCGGCCTTGTGAACGATCACGGCTGTCTACCATTGCACCCGTTGGGCACGCTTGCACACAAGCACCACATTGCACGCACTTGGAATCGCCCATTAGCGTTAAGCCACTAGGCTTATTTGCTTTTTGTTCTGAACGGAATCGAGGCCGGTCATCCGGTCTCAGTGCCGGACGGCCATTAGCATCGCTCACAAAACTGAGCACGCCATGAACGGCTTGCTCTCGACATGCCTGAATACACTGACCACAACTGATACAGCGGTTGGCATCGAACTCAATAAACTCCGAACTGCGGTCGACTTCGTATTTATGGCGAAGATCTTTAGCTCGCAAATCAAGCCATCCTTGATGATCGACGACATTGGTTGCTTTAGCTTGTAAGGAATCACCGAATTTCTGTTCAGCTTGATATTCCGTTGAATAATCTCGTAAAGCACAGTCTGTGTTCGCCTGACAGCCACATTCAAGACAACGTGCCGCTTCTTTCATAGCCTCTTCATTGTCAAATCCGAGTTCAACTTCGGCAAAGCTCTGCTCACGCTGTTCTGGGGTTAATTCCGGCATGATCGTACGCGCGACTTTTTGGATATTTTCAAAGTGAAGCGGATCAACTTGCGACAATTTTTGCTCTTTACGAGAGTTAAAAGCCGGTGTTGGCATATCTGCCATGTCGCCATTCAGGAATAGATCAATGGCTTTTGCGGCAACTCGTCCATCTCCAACCGCTTCTACAGCAGTCGCAGGCCCGCGGCGGAAATCGCCAATACTGAAAATATTGCCTGTACCGGTATGCATGGTTTGCGCGTCAGATTCCGAAGTGTTCCAACGAGTTACGGGAATCGACAACGCATCGTTGTCTAAAAAACTTAAATCTGGCTTTTGAGACACCGCAGCGATCACCGTATCAAATGCTTCGGTGAAGAACTCCCCTGTCGGTTTTGGGCTGCGACGGCCTGATGAATCTGGCTGCCCCAAAGCCATTCGTTCTAAACGAACGGCATGAACGCGCCCGTTTTCATCCGCTAAATTTTCCGCAGGATTGGTCAGAAAGTGGAACTTCACACCTTCGTGTTCAGCTTCAACAATTTCGTAGTCTTCCGCTGGCATTTCGTCTCGAGTTCGACGGTAAATCAGCGTTGTATCAGCCCCTGCTCGTCGCGCCGTTCGGGCACAGTCGATCGCGGTGTTACCACCACCAATAACCGCCACTTTTTTGCCTGTCACATAGCGTTGTTCGGTCACGTAGTCTTTGAGGTAATCGACACCCAAATAACATCCTCTTAAATCGCTACCCGGATAGTTCATCTCCACCGCTTGAGATGCGCCGACAGCCAAACACACTGCGTCGTAATCTTCACTTAATTGGGAAAGCGTAAAGTCAACGCCAAGCTTTGTATTAGTGTTGATCTGCATGCCATTGCGACACATCAATTCGATTTCTTTATCCAGAATGTCCTTTGGAAGGCGGTATTCCGGAATGCCATAGCGTAGCCACCCACCCGCTTTCGGCATCGACTCAAAGACTGTAACGTCATAGCCTTCGTTAGAAAGATAATAGCCGGTGGTTAATCCCCCCGGGCCACTGCCTACCACCGCGATCCTAAGGTTCTTGGTCGGCTTTTTCTCCGGCACGTAAGCGTCATAAGAAGCCAAATCGGTGTCTGCCGCGTGACGCTTAAGTTGACGAATGGCAATAGGCTCATCGACTAAAGAACGGCGGCATTCGCTTTCACAAAAGGCCGGACAAACACGTCCGATTGATAGCGGCATTGGCAGCGTTTTTTTGATCACTTCAATCGCTTTTTGGTGATCATTCTGTGAGATATGGTAGAGGTAAGACTGAATATCGACACCAGCGGGACAAGCCGTTTTACACGGAGCTTCGCAGTCAGCGTAATGGTCCGTCATAATTCGGTTAAGGGCTTTTCTTCGGTGTTCACTGAGTTGCTCTGACTGGGTAACGGCGTTAAGTCCTCGATAGACTTCGAGCTCACACGCTCGTTTGGTACCACCACTTTCTATCTCAACGACACATAAGTCACATGGCACTTTCTCGTTACTTTTGTTCATGCCGCAAAGCGACGGGATTTCCACGCCACATACTTTTGCCGCTTCAAGAAGAGTTTGCCCTTCTTCTACAATTCGATACTTCCCGTCGATGATAATTTCGATCATACGCTACCCTGAGTTAGCCACTTAACCCTTACTGAATCTAAGGATAAATCCTACCGCGGGAAGTTCATGTGACAAAATGCTCACTAACTACATTTTTATCGACAAATATTAACTATTGACTTTCCCCCTAGGGTAACCTTTACTATTCAAGGGTTATTAACGAGATACATTCATTTTACTGGAACGAGTATGCACCTTAAATCCTGGCATACAATTTGGTTGACTCTGCTGACAACGCTGATCCTTTTGGTATCGAGCGTGGTAAACAGTGCACCACTAATGAACCTAAAAATGATGTCAGATCAGACAATAACTCAGCAAGATGAGCACTGTGGGTCACACAGTATGGATATGAGTATGGCGATGTCTCATAGCTCAGCCCCTTCCGACATACCAATGAGCTGTGCGGACAACTCGGGTATGGTTCATAACTGCTGTACAACGTCCTGTTCGTTTGTTTTTGTTTCACTACCCGTTCCCGAAAACAGACTTTCTCCGCTGGCACAAAGAGCCTCCTTCAATATTGAGAGCCATGACCCTGTCGTACAGGTCAGTCACGATCTCTACCGACCTCCTATCGTTTAATTCAATAAAAGCATTCGACCCTGCTTAACCTTGCAGGTTGTTTAATTGCGCCCGACGATTGGTCTATTTACTCAAATAACGCCTTACGATCTCAGATTATTTGTATCGTCTAAGAGCTGAAGTAATCACAACATCCAAACGTCCGGCAATCACCAGCTTTCGCATCGATTCACACTATTTGTGCGTTTACGAGCAAGTCTGGTATTAATTTGGATGAAAACGATGGAATTCACCCCAAATCACTTAGTGACATCAATAGGCTCACTAGCCCTGATTGCTTTGCCTGCATTTAATGTGATGGCACAAACGCCATCACACGAAAAAGCAGTCAATGTATCTCAAGCACAATCGACCCAAGAACTGGCAAAGCTGATTAATATTGCCCTTGAAAACGATGGCAATCGCAAACAGTTCTTTGCTCAATCGGAAGCCATGCGTGAGACCGGCATTGCAAGCGCGACGCTAATGGATCCGAAACTAAAAGTGGGTGTTGGCGGACTACCTGTCGACAGTTTTAAGTTCGACGAAGACCCGATGACTAATATCTCAGTTGGTCTAATGCAGCAGTTTGAGCGCGGTTCTACCCTCGACCTTCAACAGAAGAAAGCGAACCAACAAGCGGATGGTTTATCTCTGCAAGTGCATGCAAGAGAACTGGATATAGCGAATAACATGACTCAACTCTGGCTTGAGCTTGGCTATCAACAACAAGCAGAACAGATCATGTTAGAAAACCGCCGCTTGATGAAGGAAATGGAGAACTTCATACAAACCAATTACTCAATTGGCAAAAGCGAAGCTCAGGACCTTCTTAACGCACAGCTGCAAGTAAGCAAGCTGGATGAAAAGTTACAGGCTAATGCTCAAATGCAGCGACGTTTGGTAGCCCAGCTTTCTGAATGGCTAGGCTCTGACTGGTTGATTAATCATTCTCAACAAGGTACTCCATCGCTACAAGCCAGCAACCAACTTAACTGGAATAATCTGAATCAGGCCCTCTCCTCTGGGGCTGATTCTACGCAGCACTATCAACTACTTAGCCAGCATCCAATGGTGAAAATGGCCGATGTCAGCATTTCAACTAATGAAACTCAGGTTGAAATTGCCGAGCAAGCTTATAGTCCGCAGTTTGGTGTCGAAGTTGCTTATGCCTATCGCCAGTCAAACAACATGAAAGGAGAGCCAGCTTCAGATTTAGTCAGTGCGTATTTAACGATGGATATTCCGCTATTCACTGGCAATCGCCAAGATAAAAACCTCGCAGCGGCGCAGTATCAGGTAGGAGCCGCGCGCTCACAGAAAGACACATTACTGACGCAAATGAACGCCAAAGTGAACACGCTTTTGATCGACCGCAGCAACTTAAGCCAACGCCTGGAGCGTTATCAAACCACTTTACTTCCTCAGGTCAAAGCTCGGATTCGGGCAGTAGAACGGGGATACCAAAATAACACCGCGCAATTCAACGATGTGATTTTGGCCAGTACCGATGAGCTTGCTCTGCAGCTCGAGCAACAACGTTTGATCACTGATTTAAATATCGTCAATAGCAACTTAGCAACGTTACTGGGTGGTTTTGAATATCAAGTATCAGCACCGGAATTAAGGAAGTAACAATGAGTTCGAATTCTATCAAGATCGCCACCATCGCTTTAATAGTAGGTGGGGCTTTAGGCTTTGGTTTCAGCCATTTTAATCCGAGTGCCAATCATGAACTAATGGCGGCTGAGGATAGTGCGTCAAATAGCTCAAACGATCCGCTCTACTGGGTCGCCCCGATGGATCCTAACTACAAACGAGATAAACCGGGCAAGTCACCAATGGGGATGGATTTGATTCCTGTTTATGCTGAAGATCTCGCCGGAGCACAAGATAAGCCTGGCACGGTCACCATTGACCCTTCTGTCGAAAACAATCTTGGGGTTAAAACCGCTCAAGTTTCAGTAGAGAAGTTATCACCGCGTATTGAGACCGTTGGTTACATTGCCTTCGATGAGAGTAAGTTATGGCAAACTAACGTTCGTGTTGCTGGTTGGGTTGAAAAGCTCGACATCAACGCCGTTGGTGAAAAAGTAAGTAAAGGTGACGTGCTATTCACACTCTACTCGCCTGAACTGGTTAAAGCGCAGGAAGAGCTGCTCAACGCGTACCGTACTGGCCGCAGTGGCTTAGTCAAAGGCGCGACTGAACGTTTGGTCACACTTGGTGTCGATCGCTCGCAAATCAAAGCCATAACTCAGCGCGGCAAAGCTTCCCAAACCATCGCAATTAAAGCGCCAGACGACGGTGTTATCGCCAGCTTAAATGTGCGCGAAGGCGGTTACTTATCACCTGCTCAAGCCGTGATTAGTGCAGGTCCACTAGAAAATGTTTGGGTAGATGCAGAAGTGTTTGAGCGTCAGGCTCACTGGATGAAAGCCGGCAGCAATGCAACTATGACGTTAGACGCGATTCCGGGTAAAAACTGGCAAGGTACGGTTGATTACGTCTACCCAATTCTTGATCCAAAAACCCGAACCCTGCGTGTGCGTCTCAAGTTCCCGAACCCTAATGGTGAACTGAAGCCGAACATGTTTGCCAACATTGCGCTACAGCCTGTCAGTGACGATGCCGTGCTGACTATTCCTAAGTCTTCCGTTATTCGCTCTGGCGGTATGACCCGAGTTGTCCTTGCTGAAGGCAACGGAAAGTACCGTTCTACCCGAATCAAAGTCGGTCGCGAAGCCGATGACAGGGCCGAGGTATTAGAAGGCCTAAGCCAAGAAGATCGTATTGTTACCTCCGCGCACTTTATGCTGGACTCAGAATCAAGCCAAACGGCCGATCTTTCTCGTATTTCAGCTCCGCAAGAGTCTGCTGCGGAAACGGCTTGGGCGAAAGGAGAAATTACCGATGTAATGAAAGACCATCGCATGCTCACCATCAATCATCAACCAGTACCGGAATGGGATTGGCCGGGCATGGTGATGAACTTTACCTTTGCCGACGGCGTGGAAATGGGTGATCTGCAAAAAGGTCAAAACATTGAATTTGAAATGCAAAAAACCGATTCAGGCCAATACGAAATTATTGATTACAAAGCAGATGGTAGTGTCGTTGCTACCGATGTATGGCTTACGGGTGACATCAGCATGCTCATGGCTGACTTTGGCATGATCACGCTAAATCACATGCCTGTTGCAGAATGGAACTGGGACGCTGGTGAAATGAACTTCACGGTAGGTGACGAAGTTAGCTTATCTGGTTTCAAGGAAGGCCAAAAAGTTCGGTTTCTAATCGAGAAGCAAGGCACTGACTACGTATTAAAACAACTCGAAGCGATTGAGGGCTAACTATGATTGGAGCAATAATCCGTTGGTCTATCAACAATCGCTTTATGGTGTTAATCGCCACCTTAGTGGTTGTGCTATCAGGGCTTTACAGCGTAAAGAATACACCTGTTGATGCTATTCCCGATCTTTCTGATGTTCAGGTAATCATAAAAACCAGCTACCCAGGCCAAGCACCGCAAGTCGTTGAAGATCAGGTCACTTACCCGCTTACCACAGCGATGTTGGCCGTTCCGGGCGCAGAAACAGTGCGCGGCTATTCTTTCTTCGGGGATTCGTATGTTTACATCATTTTCAATGATGATACCGACATGTACTGGGCGAGATCCCGTGTTTTAGAATACCTAAGCCAGGTAGCACCGAAATTGCCGCCAAGTGCAAAACCGACGCTAGGTCCGGACGCGACAGGTGTGGGCTGGGTTTACAGCTATGTACTGCAAGACAAAACAGGGCAACACGACCTTGCTGAACTTCGTAGTTTTCAGGACTGGTTCTTAAAATACGAACTTCAAACCGTTGATGGGGTTTCTGAGGTAGCCACTGTTGGCGGGATGGTCAAACAATACCAAGTCCAGATCGACCCGGCCAAACTGCGTGCCTACAACCTCACGCTGCAGCAAGTGAACATGGCGATTAAAAACGGCAACCAGGAAACTGGCGCATCCGTTGTGGAAGTGGCAGAAGCGGAACACATGGTTCGCACAACTGGCTACTTAACCAGCATCGAAGATATTGAATCTCTGCCAATCAAAGTGACCGACAAAGGTACGCCGCTCCTACTTGGAGACATCGCAGACATCAATCTCGGCCCGCAAATGCGTCGCGGTATCTCTGAGCTAAATGGTGAAGGGGAAGCCGTCGGCGGCGTTATTGTGATGCGCTACGGTGAAAATGCCAGCGAAGTCATCAGTAAGGTCAAAGAGAAGCTGGATGATTTACAGCGAAGCCTGCCTGATGGCGTAGAAATCGTATCAACTTACGATCGCTCAACGTTAATCAATGCAGCAGTAGACAACCTATGGAAAAAACTCGCCGAAGAGTTCATCGTGGTAGCGATTGTTTGTGCCTTGTTCTTGTTCCATATCCGCTCTTCTTTAGTTATTGCTCTTAGCTTGCCAGTGGGTATTTTGGCTGCCTTTATTGTGATGCACTATCAAGGCATTAATGCCAATATCATGTCACTCGGTGGGATAGCTATTGCCATCGGGGCGATGGTGGACGGCGCGATTGTGATGATAGAAAACGTCCATAAACACATCGAACGGACGCCACTTACAGACAAAAACCGTTGGCAGGTAATTGGTAAAGCAGCCGAAGAAGTGGGTGCTCCCCTATTCTTCTCGCTCCTCATCATTACATTGAGCTTTGTACCGGTGTTCGCGCTGGAAGGGCAAGAAGGCAAAATGTTCTCGCCACTCGCCTTTACTAAAACGTACGCGATGGCCTCGGCGGCGGCTTTGGCTATCACGTTAGTCCCAGTATTAATGGGTTACTTTATTCGCGGTAAGGTACTTCCTGAACACAAAAACCCGGTTAACCGCAGCTTGGTGGCACTTTATCGTCCACTGCTGAACCTCAGTTTGAAGTATCCAAAAGCAATGATCGTGCTGGCTCTTGGGCTAATGGCATCGGCCTACTACCCGACCAGTAAACTGGGCAGTGAATTCATTCCGCCTCTGGATGAAGGCGATTTGATGTACATGCCGACCACCTATCCGGGTATATCTATCGGTAAAGCACGTGAATTGCTCCAACAAACCAATAAGTTGATCAAGACCGTACCGGAAGTGAAAACGGTGTGGGGCAAAATTGGTCGTGCTGATACGGCAACCGACCCTGCCCCACTGACGATGATCGAAACAGTTATTCAATTTAAACCACGTGAAGAATGGCGTGAAGGGGTGACAACAGAATCTTTGCGTAAAGAGTTTGACCAGCTGGTGCAATTCCCTGGATTAACCAACGCCTGGGTTATGCCGATTAAGACTCGTATCGACATGCTCGCAACTGGTATCAAAACCCCTATCGGGATAAAAATCGCCGGCCCTGACCTGAAAGAGATCGAGAAAATTGGTGCGCAAATAGAGCCAATTCTTAATAACGTTTCTGGCACCTCATCGGTTTACGCTGAGCGTGTTGCTGGCGGTCGCTACGTCACCATTGATATCAAACGCCGTGTCGCTGCGCGTTACGGTCTGAATATCAAAGATGTTCAACAGGTGATTTCCACTGCGGTGGGAGGCATGAATGTCGGTGAAACTATCGAAGGTCTGGAACGCTACCCGATCAACGTTCGTTACCCGCAAGACTACCGTGATTCGGTGGTGAAACTGCAAAACCTACCGTTGGTAACACCAAACGGTGCACGTATCGCGCTCGCTGATGTGGCCGATATCCGCTACGAAGATGGTCCACCGATGATCAAAACAGAAAACGCGCGTCCAAATGGCTGGGTGTTTGTTGATATCGACGGACGAGATCTTGGTTCGTACGTGATCGAAGCACAGCAAGCCGTCGCGGATCAGCTGGTTTTACCTACAGGCTATTCTATTGCTTGGTCGGGTCAGTATGAGTACATGGAACGCGCGAAAGACCGACTCAGTGTGGTCGTGCCGATTACTTTAGTGATCATCATGATGTTGCTCTACTTCAGTTTCCGTCGCATCGGAGAAGTCTTGATCATCATGGCGACGCTGCCATTGGCGATGGTGGGTGGCTTGTGGTTAATGTACAGCCTCAGTTACAACTTCTCGATTGCTGTCGGGGTTGGCTTTATTGCCCTTGCGGGTGTCGCTGTTGAGATTGGGGTCATTATGCTGGTTTACCTCAACCAAGCATGGCACCACAAAAAACTGGATGCAGAAGAAAAACGCCAGCCACTGCGCTTAGATGATTTGACTAATGCGATACGCGAAGGGGCTGGTCTACGTGTGCGTCCAGTGATGATGACCGTACTCACCGTCATTATTGGTCTGATTCCAATCATGTATGGCGACGGTACAGGCTCACAGGTAATGCAACGTATCGCTGCCCCGATGATCGGTGGTATGGCATCTGCCTTACTGCTAACTCTACTGGTACTGCCAGCGATTTTTATGCTCTGGAAACAGCGCGAAGTAAAACCTAACAAAAACACAGAGAAATAAACATAAAGCGCTATGGTTCCAATGACCATAGCGCACTACCTCATTGACGATAAAGGAAACCGATATGAAAAAGACACTGATCACTCTTGCTCTGACCTTAGCCTCTGGCAGTGTATTTGCTCAGATGGATAACTCAACCATGGACCATGACAACATGGATCACGGCTCTATGCCTATGGAACATGCGCAGAGCGACAGCATGCCTATGGACCATTCCAACATGGATCATTCTAGTATGGGAGGCATGGTAGCAACGTCTGCCGTCGGCATGCCTGCAAATGGAGCGAAACCGGATAAAGTCGTGCACGTTCTTTTAAGTGATGACATGAAAATCACCTTTAAAAAAGAAGTGAAGATCGAACCCAATGACGTTGTCCAATTTGTCGTAATGAACACGGGTAAAATAAATCATGAGTTCACCATTGGTTCAGCCAAAGAACAGCTAGAGCACCGTGAAATGATGAAAAACATGTCTGGCAATCATATGCATGATTCAGATAATGCCGTAACGGTTGAACCGGGCAAAGCTAAGCAACTCTTGTGGCACTTCCACGGCGACAACAATGTCGAGTTTGCGTGTAACATCCCGGGCCACGCAGAAGCTGGCATGGTGAAAAAACTGAAGTTATAACCTTCAGGGACGGTACATCCATAAAACAAAAGGAGCGGATTGCCGCTCCTTTTATTCGTTCAAACGGATGCTCATCTCATCACAAATAGCTCTTCATGATAGTGATGCTCGGTGTCGAATCGATACTCCATCAGCTGTTGCTTCAATGCTGAAGAAAATGCTTCAGGCCCGCAGAAATAAAGCTCATAGTCTGCCAAATTACCACACTGCTTAACGATGTGTTGTGCGTTAAGTCTTGCCGAAACCTGAGTATCAATAACACTCAATTCAACATCCGCGTGATGAGCACAACGCCATAACTCATCCACTAGTTGACTATCCAATCCGCGTGCACAATAGAATAGATGCACTGGCTGATGCGATTTACGCTCTTTTAATGAAGCAAGTATCGCAAAGAAAACCGCAATACCAACACCACCCGCTATCCAGATCTGAGGTTTGGTGACGTCAAACTCTAATCGACCATAAGGCCCTTCCAGAGTAACTTCATCGCCTGCTTTTACCCTTTCACATAAGCCTGTCGTAAAGTCACCTAACTCTTTGATCAAGAAACGTAACTCTGGTTCACCATTAGCGGAGGCGATGGTAAACGGATGCGGGTCTTCATCGCCAAATCGTATATAGGCGAATTGTCCTGCTTTATGCCCCTGCCAAGAATCTGTTGGGGTGAGTACTAATTCCATGACTCGAGCTTGTGGGAAAAAGCGCGTCGATTTCACTTTCATATTGTGACGGTTAACTCGGCCAACAAAACCCGACAAGCTATAGATAGCCGCAGCGCTGCCAATTAAGGCGAATGCGATAGAAATATAGAAAATCGACTCACCCCAATAGGCTCGCTTGATCAACAACACAGAGTGAACCGCAATCATCAAATAGACCGCCGCCATCATGCGATGCGAGACTTTAAAAGGCTTGTACTTCACGACAGTCCAGAGCGAAATAACAAACAGCACAACTAATAAATAGAAGCCCCACTCGCCAAGGCTAAGGCCAACATCACGCAGGTCAACAATCCAGGATTCCAACGCGGTTAAGTTATTCCCACTAGGCCCTTCCCCGGTATGTTTAAGCGGTTTTTCCAGCATTCCAGACTGGACTAACCATTTGGGTACTTGATAAAGCAGCCAATGCACAATGCCTAAACTCACTCCCGAAATACCCAACCACTTATGAACCCGGTAGGCTTTATCCATACCATTCACCCATTTTTCTACAACAGGTAAGCGCAGTGCTAACACCATAGCAATAGACATTAAGGCGAGTGATACAACACCTGAATATTGAATCAGCGCTGAGCGCCAATAGAAAAACTGCGTCGATGAAAGCAGCTGTGGTTCACTCAAACACCATATGACCGAAACGACTGCAATAACAAGACATATAGAATTCCGTACTGTTTTCATGCTCACTACTCCACCACTGACGACAATTCTAGTTTAGTGCACCATACGTAAAGCAACGTAAACAAAGGTAAAGCAGAGAAAAACGCATCACTTGAGAGGAATTCTACAAAAAATCTACAGGGATTTAACAGTCGTTAGCGCACTCCATCGCTATAGTCACGGTTGATTTCGCATCAATGCGAACCAGAAAAATTAATAAAGATAATCACTCATGAAAAAGTTACTTTTTTTGCTTGCGCTGATGGTCGGCTCACCTTTAAGTCACGCATCGAAACTACATGAAGACGTTTCTCTTCTTGAGCAACAGATCTCCGGACGCATTGGGATCGCCGTCTGGGATACTCAGACCGATAAACACTGGGCTTATCGTGGTGACGAACGATTTCCTTTAGTCGGTACCTTCAAAACGCTAGCTTGCGCAACCATGCTGAGTGAGATGGATACCGGTATCCTCAAAAAAAATGCCACCGCGACTGTAGAAAAACGAGATATGGTGATGTGGTCTCCCATCATGGATAAACTGGCTGGGCAGAATGTCCGTATTGAGCATGCCTGCGAAGCCGCGATGTTGATGAACGATAACACAGCGACGAATCTCGTACTGAGTGAAATCGGCGGGCCTAAGTCGGTCATGCTTTTCCTGCGTACCATCGGAGACAAAGCCACCAGACTCGACAGCGCGGAACCGAGCGTCAACGAAGCTATGCCGGGCGATAAGCATGACACGACAACGCCTAACGCTATGGTAAACACTCTTGAAACACTGATCGATGGTGATGCGCTCTCTTATGAATCTCGCATTCAATTAAAAATTTGGATGCAAGACAGTAAAGTGTCTGATCCACTCATGCGTTCCGTTTTACCGTCGGGTTGGTCTATTGCCGATCGATCAGGAGCAGGTGGCAACGGTTCACTTGGCTTTAACGCCATCATCTGGAAAGAAAACCATAAACCGGTATACATCAGTATCTACCTGGCAGAAACCGAGCTGTCGCTTCAGGCAAGAGAGCAACTCATCGCCCAAATTAGCCAACTTATTTTGTATAAGTACCGAAACATCTAGCAACGAAAACGCAGTGCCCTTCCCTTCCTTAACAAGGGCACTTTTTACGCTAAGCTATCCAAGATTTCTCCTATGTCTACCTTCTTAGTAGTATTTACAGTCACTCAACTCCTACTGTATACATCTTTCGGGTTATTAATTCCTATCACCAGATAAAGTGATATAGTTCTCACTTTGCGTTAACACTAGGGTGAAATAGGCGACAAATTAATCGCATGTTATTCAGCGTTAATATTTTTCTTGAAAATATCTAAGCGTTACTTATTGTTTATATTAAGGGAATGCCCGAGGAGATGGCTATTGAGACTTGAAAGAACATTTGCCCCCACTGACCTATCGACGCAAAACATGGAAAGCCCGATATGTTTGCCGATCGGCTTTGTTCACTTTTTGGCTCAGTCACAAACCTTACAGCAGGTACTTGATACCGTCGCAGAGTGGATTCACCGAATCTTTGAATCTGATCGCGCAAGTATTACTTTGTATGAAAATAGTGACTTCTTGAAGGTCTACTCTTTTTCTGGAAACAAAGCGATCCCGACAGATTTTCTCGTGCCAATTGCCCAGTCTTTCGTTGGCCGAGCTTTTGATACTCAGCAATTGATCATTTGTGACGACTTAAGCCAATCCGATGAAATCGATTGTGTCATGCTGTCTTCAAGCGGAATGGGGACGTGTATGGATGCGCCCTTGATGCACGGCAAGGCTTGTTTGGGTACGCTGAATGTCGCCCACAATCAAACCCACTTTTACACTAAAGAACAAGCCTCGCAGCTGCAATGTATCGCGAACTGGATTGCATTGAATATCGCTTTACATATTCAGGTCATGAAAATGGAGCATCTTGCGAAAACGGATGATCTTACGGGAATACCAAACCGCAGAGAGTTCATGCGTGAGATTGAAAACCGCCTTTCAGACTACCGTACTCAGGGAATCAAGTTCCACGTAGCTATTCTGGATTTAGATCACTTCAAGAAGTTAAATGACAAGTATGGGCACGATGCTGGCGATAAATCGCTGATTCACGTAGTTAATACCATAAAGGGTCATTTGCGTGACTACGATTTACTTGCGCGAGTTGGAGGCGAAGAATTTGCGATTGTCCTTCGACGACGATCATCTCAGGAAGCACTTGATACATTAGAGACCATCCGCAACGCACTAGAAAGCACCGTCATGAAACACTCTGGCCTTGAAATGCCGATAACTGCCAGTATTGGGGTTACTCAAGTGTGCAGTGTTGATAATTCGTTTGAACCACTGATTAAAAGAGCTGACTTAGCGTTATATAAAGCAAAAGAAACGGGTAGAAACCGCGTTGAAATAAACCATGAAGCCCAAAATAAAAAAAGGTAGCGACCTAAAACGCTACCTTTATCCCTACTCGCGCTGACTCCAGACTTACTCAGGTACCAGCGAGATGAGCAGATTCAATTATGCTTTCTTAAGGTCTTTAGTTGGGTATGTTAACGTCGCTTCGCCCGCTTTTACGTGTGTGTAATAACCGCCGCTGCTCACACCTCTAACTACCATTTTACCTAGGTCAACACCCTTAGTTGCAACTACTTCTTCGCCGATTGAAAACATATAAAATACCTTTTATTCAGATTTAGACAATGAGTCAATGCGAGGTATTTAATATGAAATAGCATCGTTTACCTAATCAGCTTTTTTGTCGTTAGGATTAAGTTTTTTACTATTTTTCATCCCTCTCCTTGCTATTTTTCAACACGGATAAACTTCACTAAATCATAAAAAAACAAGTAATAAAATTCCGTATAGTAAGTTAATATTTTCACACATAAGAATAGGAGCAACACCTGCTCCCATTGGAGAAGTATCATGACGAAAGGGCTAAAAATGCGTGCGTTAGAACGATCGGACCTTCGTTTTATCCACGAGCTAAATAACAACCGAAATATTATGGCTTACTGGTTTGAAGAACCTTACGAATCTTACGATGAGCTAGAGGAACTTTATCGAAAGCACATTCATGACGATGCAGAAAGACGCTTCGTCGTAGAGGATATTGACGGTATTGTTATCGGCTTAGTTGAGCTTATCGAGATAAACTACATCCACCGAAGCGCAGAGTTTCAGATCATCATTGCGCCGGAGCACCAAGGCCGTGGCTACGCCATGGAGATGATACACAGAGCGTTAGACTATTCATTTTCTATCCTCAATCTGCGTAAAATTTATCTGTTAGTAGCAGTAGAAAATGAAATTGCAATCCACTTATATAAAAAGTGTGGGTTTATAGAAGAAGGCCACTTAATTGAAGAGTATTTCATTAATGGTGGTTATCGAGACGTTAAGCGTATGTATATTCTGAAGCATCAATATCAAAAGTCGATGGAAGAAAAGAAAGAGAGCAATTAATTCGTCGCAGATTCAGCCTACCCAATCAGCTATAAATAAAAACGCAGCTCAATCACTGCGTTTTTATTTCATCTAAACTCGGGGTACCGATTAATTCTTATTATTGATTTTTCCAGCTATAGCCGAAGCTTAGGAAGTACAACGTAGGGTCTTTGTATCCGGCTAGCTTAGTACCATTCGCCAACGTCGATTCCGACGAGTCAATGATGACAGCTTCAAATGCGACGCTTACTGTATTTTTCTCATCCCACTTGTAATCAACGCCTGTGCCTAGTCGGTATGCATCACCAGTAGGAACGGTAATGTCCCCCTTCGACTGATCCTCATACATACTGCTATCAAACGCCACACCAGCATTCCACATCACTTTGCTATTCAGCTCATACTGAGTACCAAAAGCGACCTGATAAGTATCCTGAGTATCGACATTCAATGTGGTTTGGTACTCGCTCCAGTCTTGCCAGTTCACGTTACCCATCCACGCAAACTTATCATTTATCTGCTGATAAATACTGAAGATCACTTGTTGAGGTGCAACAGATTCTGAGTTTTCAAACTCAAACTTAGTCTCGCTCGAGTAAGATAGCCCGAAGCGCGTCCCTGGAACCAACTCGTACAGCACCCCAAAGCGACCATTGACCTGAACATCGGTATCATCATCTTCAAATGAGAAATTATTATTTGCCGAGCTGGCGTTTGCTTCCACTTGATATTTACCATACTGAACACCGAGCGCAGCTCCCACCGACCACTGGTCATTAATTCGATAAGAAGCACTCGGCTGGACAGTTACCGCTTGTGTAATCGCGGTAGGAATATCTAGTTTAGCAACGGTTCTGTCCACCAACCCTTCGTAGCCCAGTCCAAGACCATAGTTTCCATATAGACCGATACCCAACGTCCATTTTTCGTTCACTTTCTGACTATAAAATGCAGAGCCCATAGGAACAAAACCAATTACGTTACCCGCATCTCCCGCTAATGTATCCAGCTGTGCATCGCCATAAAGACTGATTAAGTGACCAGAGAAAGATTGACCTGAAACATTTGCCAAACCAGCAGGGTTTGCTGCCATAACTGACGCATCCTGTGCTCTTGCAGCCATCCCTGCAGATGCGAGACCGATGTCCGTTGTATTCGTTTCGTATAAGTATAAACCAGCTGCTTGAACCGTCGCGCAGCTTAATAGCGAGCCTGCGACGATGATTTTTGATAGATTTTTCATAACAAAGCCTATTATTTTTAGATAGAACCTATGCCACAGTGAACCGATGTAGGTTATTGAAAAACACTGCCGTTGTTACAAAGCATAGGTCTCAATGAAGTAGAGCGCGAAGAAAGTATTGAATCGATAGTCCAGATTTACTTTTGCTCTCCCAAACCTCACTCATATTGGTATAAGAACACGCGATGAGACTGCATGCCCTATGAGTTCGTCGTTGTAAAAACGGTCCTACTCTAGCCATTTAAAACCAGTCTATTTTCAATTGCGATTTGCTAGTGAAGAGTAAACACAGCGACAAACATCAACTTCTGTCTCAATATTTATACACATGAAAGCACTCTGTGCCTCCGCCTCACGCTCTTTCCGACTAAACCGTGAATAAGCAGCTATCATGAGACTCATTGCATCGTCGAAACCAAAATTAGTGAGCGAACAGTCAACACTAACAAATCACTCCAACTCATTACTTTTATTGATCTTTATTTACACCTTTAACTGGTTTCGAGATCTTGTCGACACAATTTTTTGTCAAGCCATACTATGCTTAGGGTGAATATAATCCACTTAAGGGCGTGGTTATGAAATACAAACATATTCTTGTCGCACTAGAACTTGCTGATGAAAGCACAGTGCTGATTGATAGAGCAGTAGAAATGGCAAACTACCTCGACTCCGACATTTCATTCATCCATGTGGATGGTACTCATGGTGAAATTTATCGCGAGCTCGTGGATATTAAAGCTAACCCAGATCATGTACCGCTAAATGAGCATTCGATGGAGTGTCTAAAAACGTTCAGCGATTATATGGACTACCCACTAAAACACTTCTTTGTGGGTACTGGCGATTTAGCTGACAAACTAGAAACAACCATAAAAGAGCAAGAAGTCGACTTACTGATCTGTGGTCACCATCAGGATTTGTGGAGCAAACTTATCTCCTACTCTCGTCATCTAATAAATAAGTCACCAGTCGATATTCTGGTTGTGCCTATTCACGACTAGGGTTTTCAAATTTCCAGCGCGGATATGTACGATGCATAAAACAAAAGCCAGTAGTTTTAAACTACTGGCTTTTTATTAAGTACATCCCCATAACCTTGATTCTATCGACTAAGCAGATCCGATCCCTCTAGAGAGACGCTCCTCCGCACATGACCAGTTCCTGACCTGTAATCGCGCTAGCATGCGGTGAAAGAATAAACTTCACGTACTCTGCCACTTCGTAAGGAGAAATAAATCGCCCCATTGGTGGAAGCTTTGGTGGGGATGACTTTCTGTCTGGGTTTAGCAGCATCGGCGTTTCTGTCGCGCCAGGAGCAATGATGTTGGCGGTAATACCTTTCGGCGCTAATTCAGCAGCCCAACTGCGTACCATGCCAAATAAAGCTGATTTAGTCGCGACGTATTGCGAACGACCAGCAACCCCTTTCGACGTGCGGCTGCCAATAATCACAATTCGCCCACCATCGCCCAGTTTTGTCGCAAAGTGGTTGGCTAATATTTCTGCTACGTGTACGTGAAGGTGCCAGACAGACTGGCTCTCTTCGATATTCAACTCACCTAAAGGGGCTGCCACCATTTTCCCCGCAGCATGGATAACCGCATCAACCGAAGGCAAGGTTTCCAGACAGCTAATTAAGCTGTCAGTGTCAAACAAATCGACGGTCTGACTGACAAAATTAGGATTCTCATGTTCAACTTTGGAACGGCTTAACCCAGTAACCTTCCATCCTTCGGAAAGTAACGTTTCAGCAATTGCTTGCCCGATACCAGAGCTTGCGCCTGTAACGACGGCATGACGACTCATGATCATTCTCCCAAGATAGATAGAGGGACTTTGAAAACGGCTTTTCGGATTTGCTTAGGTTCTGAAACCATACACAAAGCCTGATGAGGCTCACCTGGCATGAAAATAGCGAAGTCGCCTGGTTTGAGGTGGACAGATTGAGACAGCGTTGGATTCGTTAAAATTAATAAATCCGGTTTCTTTTCTACCGCTTCTTCATCTGAACAATCAACAACACCGTAATTAATAATTTCTTCACCTTCCAATACAACCTGTATATCGGCATACAGATGATGAAACTCTGTGTGTCTTACTTCTTGTTCTTGTGTTTGCGCCGGACCAATATTAACGAACCACCCTTGATCAGATAATTGAATTTTTCCGTCATCTGATTGAATAAGCGAATCAAATAAGCATTCTGGATGAGATAAAATATCTTTAAACGTTTTCGGCAAACCAGCAGTGTTTAGTGATAATAGATTTCCACATATCATAATAGTATCTCTTAATAGCCGGTAGCCCGATATATCAGGCTACCGTTTTAGTTGCGCCTATTTATAGGTGATTGATACGTACATATTTAATTGCTTGGCGGAAATATGTATAGGCAATATGAATAGCGCCGTCGCTAGATTGAGTAATCGTCGGGTATGAGAATTCACGATTGAGTTTTTCTTGTGAATTGTTGGTCATACAGAAGCCATCACCCTCGTCGAGGTTCGCAACGATTTGCCAGCTTGCGCCGTCATCTTTAGAGATAGCCAGTGACATTGGTGCACGAGGTGCTCCCCAGAATGCACTTTTTCCATCGATAATTTCAGGTTCTTTTGCATCGCTATCGTCTTCAATTTCATCATACAAGGAGCTACGACGATCCGTTGCACCTTCTGCACTCATATTATTAAAGACCATCGCCAGGTCACCGTTGTTCAACGCGGTAAGCTGAATCGAAGAGTTATTGTTTGGCAGCTCAGTCGGAACTGGCGCACTCCAGGTCTCACCATTATCGTGGGAGTAGCTTTGGTAAATGGAGTCAGCCCAACGACTACGGTATACCGCGATTAGAGAGCCATTTTTCAATAGCGCTACCGACATGTGCACGCAACCCAAGCTTTCTGGTACGTCTACGTCTCTCCACGTTTGACCCTTGTCTTCCGAGATCTTTACGCTGCTGGTGTCGTAGTTACCCACCCATTTCTCGCCCGGCTTGATCGTGCAGTTAAATATTGGAAGTAACCAGTTACCATTAGGTAAAACAACAATAGGCTGACGGATAAACGTTCCAGGCTTATCGATTAATACATCGATATCTTGCCAAGTTTCACCCAAATCAAAAGACTTACGGTAACGCACAATAGCCGTATCTTGGTTACCCGCAAGTTGAGCTGTCCAAAGCAACCAAAGTGTGTTGTCTGGATCCAAGAATAATACTGGGTTTTGTTCAGAACGCTCTGGGTCATTGGACAGTTTGACTGCCGGTTCCCACTCATTCGAATCTTTACGTAAGCGTGAACACAAAATAGAAATATCAGACACCCCTTCCTGAGTTCCTGCAAACCAGGTACATAGCAAGTCACCATTTGGTAAAACAAGCAAATTCGATGCGTGGTTTTGAGGATAGTCTGAAGGTAGCATCGCGTTATAGTATTGCTCACGATGCTCAACTGGCACTACTTTACCGTCACGTTCTACAGTAATAGCTTCTTGATTCATTGAATTTGCCCTATAAATTAAAATTTAAAACTTGAGTAAATACAGCTCTCTGTTTTAGAGAGCTATATTCGTAACCGAGGAGTTATGCGAGGGTCGTTGCTGAACTAACCTTTTTTGCAGAAGACTTCCAGCACCATAGAATTAACATGGTCGCCATACCGATAAAGAAGAACCAGAACGGTGATGCAGAGTTATCTAACACAATACCTAAGCTAGCAACTAAGAACAGTAATCTTTCCACAATATTCAGGTTTTTCTTCAGCCAGCCTTGTAGGAATACAGCCCAGCAGAATGTCGCCATAAGCATACCCATGAAAGCAATCAGAATGAGATACCAACTACCTTTCCAAAGCACGACAGGGTCTGTAATAAAGCTAAACGGTACTAAGAAAATAACCAGTGCATAAGAGAATGCGATAAAGCCAGTTTTCGACGAGTCACTATGACCGATTGCTGATGCCGCGTAAGCACATAGCGCAACTGGTGGCGTTACCATTGACAGTACGCAGTAGTACATGATGAACATGTTTGCAGCCAGCACATCAACACCCATCGAAATCATTGCCGGAGCAAAGATAATTGAACCGATGATGTATGCTGCAACCGTAGGCAAGCCCATGCCCATGATAATACAACCAACAATCACCATAACCAGCGATAGGTAAAGGTTGTTCTCACCGACAGAACTCAATATTTCTACGAATTTAAATGCTAGGTTTGATTGAGTTGCCAGCACCATGATGATACCAACAGATGCAAGAGGCACAGAAACCCAAGACATTTGCTTAGCCACATCCATGATCATCGGGTAGATAATCTTATAGCTGTAGCGAGTATGCTTTCTGAATAATGGTGCAATCAGAGCAAACACCGTACCGATGAAAGCCGCGTATGGTGCAGAGTATCCAGAAATCAGAGCAATCACCAAGAACGCTGGAGAGATCAATAAGTGCAGGCGTGGAAGAATCGGCTCAAATTGTAGATCTTCTTTAGAGATATTACCTGTACCTGTTTTTCTCGCACGTAGATCGATGATGATGAACAGTGCAAAGTAAAACGCAGCAGCCGGAATAATACCTGCAGCAGCAATCTCAGCGTAAGGAATGCCAAGCATGTCAGCCATAACAAACGCGGCGATACCCATGATAGGCGGCATCAGCTGACCACCAGTTGAAGCAATCGCTTCTGTCGCTGCAGCTTGTTCTTTACTGTAGCCAGAGCGCTTCATGATAGGAATCGTCAGTACACCTGTCGAGGTTGTATTTGCAACCGCAGAGCCGCTCACCATACCAAACAAAGCAGAGCCAAGTAGTGACATTTTTGCTGCGCCACCAGTCAGAGATGCAGTGGCCTTCATTGCTAAGTCAATAAATACGCTTCCGCCGCCAGTCATGGTGAACACACTACCAAACATAACGAAGAAGAATACAAAGTTAACAGCGGTACTTGCAGTGATACCGAACAGACCATCAGCTTGCATACTGATTAACTCTGTCATTGTATCTAAAGAGAAGCCTTCAAACGCAGTCCAGCCTGGGAAGTATGGACCTAAGAAACCGTAGGCAACAAAGACAATAACAACAGAGAGAAGAGAGAAGCCTACTGAACGTCGAACTGCTTCAAATAGCATCAAACAGCCAACAATAAACGCGTATTTATCAGAGAATAATACATCGTCGATCATTTCCAGGCGAGTTTCTAACCTTGGGATTGACGTATAATAGTGGTAGACCACCGACAATGTTAATCCGATAAAAATAAGGTTAATTATTCTACCGAGATATAAAAACGCGCGGTTTTTAAACTCAAGAGGTTGAAAACATAAAACTAAAGCTGTCGCCGTAAAGACATGAATACTTGCAGCCGTTAAAGGAGATAGCGGATAAAAAAACTGTCGAAGTAAAAACACGATATATGCGATACCAATTACCGCAGTTAGTGCTTTCATAAAGTTTTTGTAGTTCATAACAATACCCTACTTACTAAACTCATTAAGCAAAGCTTAATTAAAGCTTTAGAGAAACAGATGCATATATTATTTATATATACATCTGTCTTACTCAAACTAGACTTATTTAATCCAGCCTTGTTCTTTGTAATATTTAGCTGCGCCTGGGTGTAGCTCAACTAGTTGCTCTGCTTGACCAATCTCTTCTGGGTGCCAGAATTTTAGAGGTGAGTGTGACTTCTTAATTTCAGCCTGATTTTCAACCAGTGATTTAGTTACGTTATAAACAACGTCATCACTCACTTTCGAGTTAGTTAAAAATACAGTAGCACTAACTGGGTTCACGTAATCTGCCGATTGGCCATCATAAGTACCAGAAGGCATCGTGCCCGTTGGCAGACCAACTTTCGCCAAATCTTTAAGCGTCTTATCAGAGTAAGGGATATAAGTTACATCACTTGTTAGTGTCATTTCAGTCAAGTTAGGGTGCATCGCTGGAACGTTATCAATATAAACATCGATAGCGTTATCACGCATCATTTGGCTTGCTTGACCACTGCCCATTTGAACAATCTTACCTTCTTTCTTTAAGGTCTCGAAGTCGGTACCTAAAGATTCAAAGATGTAATCAGCAATGATAGGAACCTGAGAACCTGTTGGCTTCATCGCGATAATGACTTTATCGGCGTTGATGATTTTTTCCCAAGTATCGTTACCAGTCTGATCAACCCATGCTTTACGAGCCACAGTGATGGTGTACGCTTGTTGAACATTATCCAGAACCATACGCAGTTCTTTGTTCGTGCGGCCTTTATAGATGTCTGTCAGACCATCGCGAGCCCAAACAGCAGCGTTAGATGTTGCGAAACCAAAGTCAGCTTTCTCTTGGTTTACAACAACAGGGTTTGTCATACCGCCGCCACGAGGGATAAGTTTGATTTTGTACTCATCGTTAGTAGCACGCGGAATTAATTGTGAAAATGTCGTGCCATACGTGTACCAGCCGTTTCCTGGTGGCTGAGAAATAATACTTGCGGTAGAGGCAGCTTGTACGCCTGCAGCAACAAGAGTTGAACACAATACAGCGGTTTTGAGTGCAGATTTAAGGTTTTTGTTAAACATTACTGGGGATCCTTATTATAAGTATACGTCTGGCTATGCCTTGACAATAGACAATATCTTGTCGGTATCTTCCTGAGTGAAATAGACCGGGTAACGGCTCTCTCCGACTTTTTCACCGAGTAAATTCATCGTTTTCTTAACAACAGCAGGCGCAAATGCAATTGGGTATAGGGTTGCACGTAAATGATTTATCTTTTCTTGTGCTTTATTTGCTAACTCTTGGTCGTCTTGTACGAAACCTTGATAAACCTGGTTAACAAGCTCTGGCACAATATTCGCGATACCCGAGATACAACCAACAGCTCCAAGGTTGTAACCAGTCAGAATCAGTGAGTCCGGACCAGTCAGTACATCAAAGTTTTCCGCTTCTTCACTAACAGCAAGGAATCCCTGCAGACTTTCTAGAGAGCCAGCGCTGTCTTTGATGCCATAAATGTTTGGATGCTTCGCTAACTCGGCAGCAATCTCTGGCGTGATCGTGTTTCCGGTGCGAGCAGGAATGTTGTACAGGTAAACAGGAACCGGCACCGCATCCGCGACTTGTTGGAAATAACGAACTAACTCTTGTGGACGTAAAGCTGAAAACCAAGGCGTAATTACGGATACAGCCTTAATTCCCATCGCTGCAACGTCTTTACCATGTTGAATGGTTTGAGCAAGGTTCGTTTCACCAATATGAGTAACAACCAGGTTGCTATCCTTTGCTTCATCAAGACAGATTTCTGTTACTCGACGCTTTTCGTAATCACTCAAGACAAAGAATTCGCCATTCGTTCCATTACAGAAAATCTTATTACCGTTTGATAGCTGTCTGCGAACTTGTGCTCTTAGCGCAGCTTCGTCCAATGTACCTTGACTGTCGAAAGGGGTAACAACAGCAACGTGTGGACCTGTTATTGGGCTGGTCATAGTTTGTCCTTACTTAGTGATGCTCTGATAAAGCTCCAAAACATCTTGTTCAGAAACTTTAACTGGTGAATGGTTAAGTAAACGGGTCACTTGCATTGCGCTAGCCGCCAATTCAGGTAACTGTTCGCGCTCAATGCCAATGTCATTGAGGTAAGTAGGTAGGCCTAGCTTTTGCACTAGGTTTTCTAAGTAATCTACCAACGCGGATGCCATTTCTGCTTCGGACAACTCAAGGTTGGCAGAAGGCAGTAGTCGGTAGACATTCGCTAACTTTTCTTCGCAGTGACTGTAGATATGCTTCATAACTGGCACAAGCAACAGTGAGTTCGCCAGGCCATGTGGAATTTTATATTTGCCGCCAAGTGGGTAAGACAACGCATGCACAAGGTGGGTACCAGAATGAGAAATGGATGCCCCGCCGTAGTACGAAGCCCACAAAAGGTTAAGTCGAACCATTAAGTCTTCTGGTGTTTCAATCACTTGCTCAATATTCGCGAAAAACTTCTGCATGCCGATCAGCGCGTAGTTATCACCAACTGGGTTAGCTACGCTCGCGGTGTAACACTCGATTAAGTGACATAACGCATCAATCCCTGTTGAAGCAGTAATGTGCGCTGGCATAGAAGTGGTCAACTCAGGCACCAAAGCAACATAATCAGGAAGCATCACTGGAGAAATGATGCCCACTTTTGTTGCACGCTCTGGGATCGCGATGATTGAGTTTGGCGTTGCTTCTGCACCAGTACCTGCTGTAGTAGGAACAAGCACTAAAGGAATTCGTGATTCTGGTGTTTCCCCTTTTAATAAGCGGTTAAAGCACGCCAGATTCTCTGAAGGTGATGCGTAAAGCACCGAAATCAGTTTCGAAATATCAAGGACACTACCACCGCCAATACCAACAACAGCATCTACGCTCTCTGGCAATGTATCGAGTAGGCTTTCGACATCAAGGTTGGTCGGCTCTGCAGGTAAGTCGCTGACTAACGTATAGTGGTATCCCTGCTTATCAAGTGAAGAAACAAACGACTGAACCTTGTCCAGCTTAATAACGTTGCTGTCTGTCATTATTAACAGATTCTGTTCACTTGATAACACCTGAAACATCTGTTCGATGCCACCACTTATCACAGTTGTAAAAATATTCATTCACTTCCCTTATCTTTCGCTAGGACTGATTATTTTCAATCATCGCCGTTATTAAACTTGATATATTTATACATAAAAATTCTGGTCATCGACGAGATTTAGCTCACAAATAATCATTTTGATTAAATTTAATCAAAAAGTTCTTTATTTGAGCGATTTTTTGATTACAATAATTGTAGTTGCAAATCTTGGAGTAAGAATTTCGTCATGAAGGAAGGAATAGAGAAACCTGTTTACATTGTTGCTGACGATTTCACTGGCGCAAACGATGTAGGTGTCGCATTAGCCTCATCAGGAGTAGAAACACAAGTTCTGCTTACTCCTGAAGTACTTAGCGACCAAGGTACCGCCGTTCGCATCATTTGTACTGACTCCCGAGATCTAGACAAGCAAGACGCGAAAGCTGAGCTCGCTCAGATATCAAAACGCTTTCATCTAGCTGAACATCAACCACTGCTTATAAAGAAAGTCGATTCAACTTTGCGTGGCAATGTTGGAAACGAAATCGAAGCATTGATTGATTCCGGTTATGCTTTTGCCATCGTCGCAATCGCCGCCCCAATCGCTAAAAGAAAAACGGTTAACGGCCTTTGTTATGTCAACGACACTCCACTGTCAGAGACAGAGTTTGCTTCTGATCCGAAATCGCCGATTACTTCCTCAAGAATCGTCGATATCTTGGGCTCACAAACTACCAGTGAAATGAGTGAATATCTTCAGTCAGATCACAATAATGATCCTCACGAACAACATTTCAATAAATTTTATGAAAGCGGTACCAGAATTGTTGTCTGTGACGCAAATTCAAACAAAGATTTGCTTGATCTCTATCAGGCAGCGGCGAAGTTATCGATACCAACGGTCTTTGTCACCACTGGGGAACTGACCCAAGCAATCGTCGACAATACAAGCACTCCAACGCCAGCACTGAATCACACTAAAGGGCCTGTGTTGGCGATAATTGGGTCGATGAGCCAAACCACTTTCAAACAAACACAGTTCCTAATTGAAAATGAAATCGCGCAAGTTGTTGCACTGGAACTAGAAGCGTTGTTGTCTTCTGAGTTTGAGTCGTACTTACAAGCTAAATCATCAGAAGCCATCCAATGGCTGAACAGCAATCACAACTGCGTAATAAGAAGCTGCAAAGACCCTGAGATTCGACATGAGCTCAGCGCGATAGCAGCGCAACACAACTTATCTCAAAAAGCACTGGCTGAGCATGTTCGTAACTGCTTGGCGGAGTTAGCGACACAAATTATTGCCACCCTCGAGCCCACTCAAAAGCTCGGAGGCATGATTCTTTGCGGGGGTGACATTGCCATAGCCACCGCGCAGAAATTGAACGCCCCTACCTACAACATCGGCGGTATTGTCGCTGATTGCGTGCCATGGGGAACACTTGATAGCGAATTAATCCAATTTCCTATCTTCACGAAAGCAGGCGGGTTTGGCGACGCTAGCACTTTCTCTAAAGTTATTCAGCATTTAAATAAAGAGGTCAAATAATGAAAGGTGTAATTGGTATTACAATGGGCGACCCTGCAGGTATCGGCCCGGAAATCATTCTTAAAGCACTAGCCGAAGATTCGCTATCTGGAACAAACTGTGTGGTAATCGGTAGTGTTGAAGTTCTTGAGGAAGTGCTTAAGCAAGATCTTGCCCCATCTCAAGAAATCAATGTTATTAACAAGGTTAGTGAAGCTAATTTTAGTACTGGCGTTGTGAATGTTATCGATATTCCACTGGAAGACATCGGTTCATTTAAGATCGGCACAGTGCAAGCCCAAGCTGGTGACCTTGCCTACCGTTGTATCGAAGTAGCAACTTCGCTAGCCCTAGATGGTGAAATCAGCGCAATTGCCACAGCGCCTCTGAATAAAGAAGCGTTGCACTTGGCAGGCCATAATTACCCTGGTCACACCGAGTTGCTTGCGAAGCTTACGGATACTAAAGATTACGCAATGGTGCTTTACACCGATACACTACGTGTTATCCATGTAACTACACACATCGCGTTGCTAAAATTCTTGGAGACTCTGAATCAGACTCGCGTAAACACAGTGATTAAGATTGCTGACGAGTTTATGAAAAAAGCTGGTTTCGAAACGCCTAGAATTGCAGTTGCAGGCGTTAACCCTCATGCTGGCGAAAACGGTTTGTTCGGTACCGAAGAGATTGAAGTCCTGAACCCATGTATCGAAACAATGAAAAAAGAAGGCGTTGACGTTTATGGCCCATGCCCACCAGATACGGTATTCCTACAAGCGTCACAAGGCCAATATGATATTGTCGTTGCCATGTACCACGATCAAGGACATATCCCTCTGAAATTGATGGGCTTCTACGACGGTGTTAATATTACCGCTGGTTTGCCGTTTTTCCGCACCTCTGCAGACCATGGTACTGCATTTGATATTGCATGGTCAGGTAAAGCGAACCCTGAAAGTATGATTAAGTCCGTCGAATTGGCGGTTAAATTGAGCAATGTATGAAAAAACACCGCGTTGAGCAAATAACTGAGTATCTCAAACACCATAACCTGGTGACAGTGGATGATTTGGTCAAAGTTGTGGCAGCATCACCTGCCACGATTAGACGAGACCTGATCAAACTGGATGAGCAAGGTGTCATCACCCGAACTCATGGTGGCGTATCTTTAAATCGATTTGTCGCCAATCAGCCAACTACTAATGAAAAAATGCTACGCAGTATGCGAGAAAAGCAACACATCGCAGACAGAGCAGCGGAATTAGTTCAGGCTGGAGATTCCATCGTGTTGGATGCCGGGACCACGTCAATGGCGTTGGTCAAAAACCTTACTCATCTACCACTTCGAGTTATTACGGTTGATCTGCACATCGCGTTGTTTCTGTCTGAGTTTAAACAGATAGAAGTCATTGTTACCGGAGGCGCTGTGGACCATAGCAGCCAGTCAACCATTGGTGAGCATGGTAGACAGCTACTCCGCTCTATTCATCCAGATATTGCCTTCCTAACTTGTAACAGCTGGAGCTTGGAAAAAGGTGTCACAACACCAACCGAAGAAAAGGCGTCTTTGAAAAGAGACATAATTCTAAACGCCAACAGAAAGGTGTTGATTGCGGACAGTTCAAAGTACGGAGCTTATTCGCTCTACAAAGCCTGTGATTTAGTCGATACCACGCATATCATCACCGATAGCAGTCTCGAAGCCGATACTCAATCCCAAATTCGATCAAAAGGTATCGAACTCATTACTGTTTAAATCAATTTAAGCCTTAAACAGTGCGTTATCATCAATCATTAGACTGCAGGTTTGTCCTTAATTTCATAGCTATCCTATCCCAACATATGGACGAACATCGACTCTTCAAAAACAAAGCCAGTAGCTAAATCAGTACTGGCTTTTTAGTCTTATATCAAGCCTGAGCACACCCCGAGAGAGTGCTTTGAGTGCGTCTTGACCGAAACTCTCATCCGTTTTGCCTAACAACACTATATCGCTGTCTAGCAACGCTATTCTATATGGGTTACATTTTTAAATGACTCACGCCTAACTGTTCCTCGTAGCCAGTTAGGTTAAGCAGCTGGCAAGGATCCCCATGACCAATAAAAAAGTATTAATTCTCTTTGCTCACCCTTCTCAACATCGTTCAGAAGTGAATATAAAGCTATTTAAAGAAGCTCAGAAAATACATGGCGTAACATGTGTCGATCTTTATGGTGAATATCCGCGATTTAATATCAATATCGATCGTGAACAACAGCGCTTGCGCGACCATGACGTAGTGATTTTTCAGTTTCCTCTATATTGGTACTCTACCCCATCGATTCTAAAAGAGTGGCAAGATCTGGTTTTAGAATATGGGTTTGCTTATGGGACCGATGGTACTGAGTTACAAGGCAAAACCATGCTTTGTGTGCTTTCTGCTGGCGGCAAAGAAGAAGCTTACAAAGCGGAAGGCTATAACCATTTCACGATTCGTGAGCTGCTGGCTCCTATTGAACAAATGTCCGCTCTGACAGGCATGAACTACGTCGCCCCTCTGGCAATGTTTGGAGCACGTACGGCAGCAGAAGAAGGCCGGATACCTCGGCATGTGGAACGCTACAGAAAGCTATTAACCGCATTGGTTGAAGACAGGCTTGATATTGATGCAGCTGCTTCACTGATTAAACTCAACAGCGCTCTGCCTGAACTGATTAAGGAAGCCTCATGACAGGAATATTTTTACAGGCTTTTGTCTACCTTTTTGCCGCAGTCATCGCTGTACCGCTCGCTAAGCGGTTTGGTCTCGGTTCCGTCTTAGGCTATTTAATCGCGGGCGTTGTCATCGGCCCAATTATTGGTTTGGTTGGAGAAGAAACAACGACTATACAGCACTTCGCTGAATTTGGCGTCGTGATGATGTTGTTCTTAGTCGGCCTGGAACTCGAACCTAAAATGCTTTGGGCAATGCGTAATCGCTTAATGGGTTTAGGTGGTCTTCAGGTTGTAGGAACCACAGGCGCTATCATGGCGATTGCCTTGTACTTTGACCAGCCATGGACCATTTCGCTGGCGATAGGTTTGATTTTTGCCCTTTCTTCCACGGCGATCGTACTGCAAACTTTCAGCGAAAAAGGTTTAACGAAAAGCGATGGTGGGAAAAACGCATTTTCCGTGCTTCTTTTTCAAGATATTGCCGTTATCCCAATGCTGGCTTTCATTCCACTTCTCGCATTACCTGAACTCGTGGAGCTCGCTCAACAAACTGCTCAAACTGCAGCGCAGCACCACGACGATTTAAATCTCGTCGCCGATTTACCAGGCTGGGCGTACGGGCTGGTGATAACCGCTTCGATTGCTATCGTCGTTGTTGGCGGACACTATTTGAGCCGTCCTCTACTCAGTTACGTTGCCAGCTCAGGGCTGCGCGAAATCTTTACCGCCACCGCCCTGATGTTAGTGATCGGTATCGCTGCACTGATGAGCTTGGTTGGCCTATCGCCTGCGCTGGGAACCTTCTTGGCCGGAGTAGTGTTAGCCAACAGCGAGTTCCGCCATGAGCTTGAATCCAACATCGAACCATTTAAAGGGCTATTACTAGGCTTGTTTTTTATCACCGTTGGCGCGGGGATTAACTTTTCCGTTTTGTTTGGTGAGTTCTGGTTAATTTTGGCACTGACACTTAGCGTCATGGTGTTAAAAGCCTTAGTGCTGTTTAGCCTCGGGATCACCTTCCGAGTTAAAGGCAGTAACCGCTGGTTGTTCACGCTGAGCTTGGCTCAAGCCGGTGAGTTCGGTTTTGTACTACTCAGCTTCTCAGTACAAAACCACGTGATCCCTTATGAGTTATCACAAACCCTGTCTCTTGTTGTCGCGATATCCATGTTCCTGACGCCAGGACTGTTTATTTTGTTTGATAAGGTCATTCTGCCTCGATTCGAGAGTCAGTCTAATCAACGAGAAAGTGACACGATTGAAGAAAAAGGAACGGTAATTATTGCGGGAATCGGGCGCTTCGGGCAAATAGTGAATCGCTTATTGGTGTCCAATGGGGTCAATACCGTGGTGCTGGACCACCAAGCCGACCAAGTTGATAACTTGCGCCAAATTGGCACTCGTGCTTATTTTGGTGATGCAACTCGTCCAGACATGCTGCATACCGCTGGTATCGAAGAAGCAGCAGCATTTGTCGTCGCTATCGACAATCGAGAAGCCAGTGTTGAGTTAGTCAAATACGTAAAACACACCTACCCCAAGGTGAAAATTCTCGCGCGCGCTTTCGACCGAGGCGATGGCTACCTTTTGAGACAGGCAGGAGCAGATATCATTGAGTCAGAAACTTATCACTCAGCGTTAGAATTGGGAGGGCAAACAATGAATGTTCTTGGCATTCACCCTTTCTATGTCGAACAGCAAAAAGCGACCTACAAACGCGTTGAGGAACGTAAATCAGAAATGCTGTACAAAGCGTGGGAAGACGACTCGGAAGGGAAACGCTTTGATAACAACTATCGCCTGCTGTTTATTCAGTTAGAGGAAAAAATGGCGGAGGAAATGGGCAAAGACCGCCACGATAATCTTTCTCGTTCTGAGCGTGGTTGGACACCGCCACCTAAAGAGTATGCAGATACTTTTGAAGGTGAAAACGTTCACGAACTGCACCTTCCCAAGGAAGAAACCCAGTAGTTTGCTAAACAAAAAAAACCTCCCTGATTTAGGGAGGTTTTTAATATTTAGAACACCACTACACGCCACTAGAAGTCGAAATCACATAAGATCATTCATTAAAATCTCATATTCTTCACTCGCTTCCTCGACTAAATGAGAAAGCTCTCTAGCGTCAGAAACCGCAAGCTTGAATTGCCAAGGAGTCGCGTTGTCTTTACCGCAAATTCGCGTCTCGTTGCCGCGGCTTTCAAAAGACAAATCGTCAAACGCGGTCGAGTGACACTCTTGAAGTTCGACGATTTCGACTTTTAATTTACCGACTGGGTTTACTTCTATATGCGCGTGTAAATCCGGGCGTCTGGATAAACAATAGTCTCGATGAACTGCAATCATAGCCGTCTCCTTGTGCCTGCCGATTCAACAATAAGTGTAGATGACCTAATGTGACCGACAGGTGAAAAAATGGTTAAGATTGATCTGTCTCATCAGATCAAACAAGTTTTCTCCCAAACCAAAATATCGGCATGAAACTCTCCGAACACTCGTTCGAAAAAAACTCGATACTAAACGCTTTATACCCAAATAACCTCGAGATGCTTGGGTCAGCGAGAATGACTTGGCTCTCAATGCTCATATCACCAAGAAGGCTTGTTTAACGCCTTAACGAATCGACGTTAAACAAGCGCGTTTAACTATAACTGCGCCAAAAGTAACATTGAGGATTTAGCGGGCACTTTAATCTCCTCGCTGGATGAGATTGACAACCCGGTCATCATATCTATCCAGTTCCCCTTTGTGGAAAGCGACAAAGATTGTGGACGAGACGATTTATTAAGGATCACTATCCCCTTGTCACCTCGTTCTATCACCAACATGTCGTCGTTACCTTCTAAAACCGTCATAGGTTGACCATGAACTGCATTATGGAACTTAATCATGGTAGCCATGCGAGGATCACTCCATGCCCCTTTCCATCTTGGTTTACCGTTTGTGTCTTTAATCCCACTGGTGTCTAAGTCGGTGTAAACCAAAGGGACACCACCGTCTCGACCCAATATATACGCGTACGCTAACCATTCGTCTTCTTCATCCATAACGAGGTCGAGGAATACATCGTTATTTGGAATATCGTGCGTCACAACAAAAGTGATGGCTCGACCCGGTGACAATGCCTCACCGAAACAATATGGGTCGATCAACGACTTAAAGCTACCTGCTTTAGAAAACGCTTTAAATATGGTGGTAAATAACGGGAAGTCATAGGCACCTAAGCGCGTTTCTTGCAAGTATGGTTCAAGAAAAAGCTGATACTCTTCGACTGTTGCTCCGCCATCAGTAATGATCTCACCAAAAATGTGCACATCTCGGGTAATCTCATCAGTCCAGACAAGCTTAAGGTGCTCGAGAGTCATATGTTTGGCCGCATCAATACGGAACCCTTTTACACCAATCGTTTTCAGCGCTTTCAAATAAGCTCGCTGCTGCTCAACAACATGATCACATACTTTTAGCGTCGGCAAACCCGGATCGGCAGGCCCACCAGTAATTCGACCATTTTGTACTTGCCATTTGTCTTTCCAGTTTTTAATGCCAAATGCTTGCGCGAAGTCTTCTTCGGTAAAAAGCGGTTCAGATAAGTCACCAAACAGTTTGAGCGTTTGGTATTTCTCTGGGTGATTTTGGTATTCCTGTAAAATCTTTTGACTTGGGTACTGTAGGTCTTGGCGCATATGCGCTTCATTCGCCATATGGTTAAAGACAACGTCTGCATAAACTAGCACACCAAAACGTTCTAGCGCCTGAACCATATGGATAAAGTCTTGAGTGTCACCGAGGGCATTGTCGATAACACGGTAATCTTGCGGCTGATATCGCTGCCACCAGCGTTCATCGTTGGCACTTTTCATTGGTGGAGAGACCAGAACAGAACCATAGCCTAGCTCATGTATCTCTTTTGCACGTCGGGCAATGTCAGCATACTTCCAATCAAAAGCATGCAGAATGACGTTTGCACCAGCTGATTGTATTTCCTGTAAGCCACTCATGTTTTTTCTCCTACTCGCTCCACTTACCTGTTGCTGCTTGTATAGTTTTCGATTCATAGTAAGTGGATTCAATAGTAAAAATTATAAGTGCTATCTTCGGGAGCCCCTCACCCTTTGAGGCTTTACTCAAGGATGAAAATTAAGGCGTACTCCCTACTCCTTTTCGGTACATCAAGGCTTACTTAACCCTTTACCGTGTGACAGCCCTTATAAAAGCTCTCCCAAAAAGCAATTAACCCACTGTTTTATAATCATATTACCACTATATGAATATAAAACTCATATACGCCCTGATTTTGTTGCTCTCGGTACAACAAGCATTTTCTATCCTCTAGACAACAAAGTTTCAACAAAAAGAATCTGGACGCTGGATCACATTCGGGGAGAAAGAAAACAGCTCTCAAATAGAGTAAATAAAGCATAATTCAGGCCAAAGAAGCAGATGAATAGTGTTTTTCACCTCGCTGTCTGGAAGTACCGCTAAAAAATGACTGTTTAGTAATGTCGGTGAGCCCATACCGTAAAGCAGTAAAACTCGAACTTACTCGTTTACCTTTATTAGTGCCTTTGTAATCTATTGAAATATGATAGAGTCTCAACAGCTTTACATAACGTTAACGGAGTCATAATGCAGTACGATGTGATTGTTGTCGGTGCAGGATCAATGGGCATGTCCACAGGCTACTTTTTAGCTAAACAAGGGAAAAAAGTACTACTTCTTGATGCTTTTGATCCACCCCATTCACACGCCAGTCATCATGGTGAAACCCGCATTATCCGCCATGCATACGGAGAAGGTGAAGAATACGTACCATTGGCGTTACGAGCGCAAGAATTGTGGGGCGAGTTAGAACAGTTATCAGGCAAATCTCTATTCCTCAAAACAGGTGTTCTTAACATTGGTGATGAACGCTCGCCTTTTATCTCGATGCTGATTGCCAGTGCAAAAAAACATCATCTTCCGCTTGAAATTTTAAGTGCCGATGAGGCGAACCAACGCTTCGAAGGCCTCAACCTGCCACCAGAATATATCGGTTGTTTTGAGTCGACGTCAGGCGTGCTTAGAGTGGAAGATTGCATTCAGGCATACCGTGATCTCGCCCTTGCTCACGGCGCAACACTGCTTACACACCACAAGGTATCTGGCATTGAACGCCTTGAAGATGGTGTCAGCGTTACAGCAAACGGCAATACATTTCAGGGTAAGAAATTGGTCGTCTCCGTTGGTGCATGGTCAAACGACCTGCTGGATATGCTAGGCGTAACCTTACCAATCAGCCCTATCCGTAAAACATTTGCCTGGTACAACGCACCAGAAGCTCTTTATGGAGAGGGAACTTTCCCAGCCTTTTCCTTTGTGACGCCAGAGGGTATCTATTACGGGTTCCCAAGTATTGACGGCGCAGGATTAAAAATAGGCCGTCATGATCTAGGTGAAGACCAAGATCCCAACGCAGAGATCACGCCTTTCGACAACCAAGCAGATTCAGCAGACCTTCAACAACTACTAGATAAACACATGCCCCACGTTGAATCGCTGAAGTTTGGTAAAACTTGTATGTACACCCGAACGCCAGATGAAAACTTCATTATCGATAAGCACCCTGATAACGACAATGTCGTGCTAGTGTCCGGCTTTTCAGGGCATGGATTCAAATTCGCCAGCGTGATTGGCGAAGTGGTCGCAGATATGGCGATTGATAAACCGGCTAAGTTTAACTTGTCGCTGTTCTCAGTGGACCGGTTTAATTAAACCCAGCGCTATTAAGAAAATAGCCAGGTCGAATTTGAACATGGTTGATTATATACAACCATGTTCTTTTGACTGGTTTCTAGGCTTGGGCTGTTTCACCAACCAGCGTGGCATCGCCAATAAAGTAGCCATCTTCACCAAACCGCTTGATAGCGTCGCCATCCAAAATAACCGTTACTCTGCGTACATCCGCAAATTGCCAGTTACGCCACTGGTACATAAAGTGATTATTTTCAATCCACCAGTAACCTTCATCCGCGTCATTCGGTCTATCCGACACCCCTGTCATCTTACCATCCGCTTGGAAGGTGATTCGGTATGGGATATTGAAGCAATCTCTTGTCAGAACGACCCTGTCAGAAAGTAACTCTCGTATACGCTTGCCGTTTAAGCGAACGCCTTCTGCATCTTCTACTCGCGGAATAGGTAGTATTTTCTTTGCCAATTGAGCGAGCTTCTCGATACCGCTGCGAATATCGGAATTCTTTATCGACTGAAAACTGAGGCGGAAACTGTTATTACGTTTTTCACACGTATAATACTTGGCACCGTTGTTTATCAATATGCCATGAGCCTTCGCCAATTCCTCAAGTAAACCGGCATCAAAGTCTTCACGATAATCTATCCAAAATGCGGTTCCCGCGAGCGAGGGAATAACACCGGATTGAGGAAAATAAGTGTTTAACGCTTTTTCCATGGTTAACCACTTCTCACGATATTTCTTCAACATCTTCTGGATTAACGAATCGTAATAACCAAGGCTAATGAAAAGTGCCAGCGTCTGGCAGTTATTCTTTGGCGGCAGGCTGTGCATGCGCTGCTGAACTTGTCTTATCTGCTTAATGAGCGGTGGCGACGCCACAATAAACCCTAACCTTAAGCCCGGTGCGATAATCGAGGAAAAGCTAGAGATATAAATAATACGCTCACTCGGGTACTCGCTACGAAGCGCCGGGCACTTGTCGCTGATGAAGTTGATGTCATGCTCAAAGTCGTCCTCAATAACGAGCAAATCTTCCTGCTCAGCCTTGTCCATCAATTGCTTTCTTCGTTGCGAAGACATTCTAACTGTAGTAGGAAACTGATTACTCGGTGTCGTGTAAACAAGCTGACAGGAGTTCAATCTGTCGTCGACAACCATGCCTTCTCTATCGACTTCTAACGGTTGAACGTTGGCCCGCCTTGCTCTGAACTGCTGAAGTGCTTCTGGGTATCCTGGGTTTTCAAAGCCGACTTTTGTATAACGTGAAACCAGCAGTTTGGAAATTAAGTACAAACTGTTCTGGCAACCATGAGTCAACGCAATCTGATCCGCATCGACAAAGATCCCGCGATTCGGCAGTACCCGGGTTCGAATCTGCTCAATAAGATCGTGGTAGTCATTATCGTCAGAAGTCCAACTTTTGTGATTGATCTTATTCAGTGATTGAATGCTGCATTTACGCCACTCGGATACCGGGAAGAGATCCTCATCGACCTGACCATGAACAAAGAGGTAAGGATAATTCTTGAGATTATTCGCGGCGGAACCATGCGCTTCATCGCCTTCTATCAGGTATTTTTCCCAATCCAGTTGCCTTTCAGATTCAAGTACGCGTTCAGGGGCTTTTTTTTCGGAAACTTCTAACTCAGGATTAACGAAGTAGCCTTTTCTCTCTACCGAAATGAGTAAACCTTCATCAGTGAGTTGGTCATAGACTCTGAGTACAGTGTTCCGAGATACAGAAAGGGACTGAGCGAGCTTTCGTGATGATTCAAGGCTGCGGTGTTTGGAAACAAAGCCATCAAATATCGCCTGAGAGATGCTGCTTTTGATTTGTTCTTGTAACGTACGAGAATCGAGAGGATCGATGTGAATGTAACCCTGGAGCATAAATGACCTAGCCTTTACTGCGCCGGCCATTTACACATGCCCGGCTTCAACTACTTAACCTGAATTCAGGCCACTAAACCTTACCACTCAAAAGCAGCACGTTAAATGCCGCTTTTGAAGGTTTTATCAGCTATCGAGTTAAAGCCTGCAACTCAGATTTGATGATATCTAACCCTTTACAGATCAGTTCATCTTCAATCGTTAGCGGTGGCAGGAAGCGGATAACGTTTCCTTTTACGCCACATGAAAGCAATACCACGCCTGCTTTATTTGCACTTGCAACCAGCTTTTTCGTCAGTTCAGGTAATGGCGCTTTAGTACCAGGGTCGTTAAATTCGATTGCGATCATTGCACCAACTTGGCGAATGTCACCAATTTGGGGCACTTCTTTCTGCATCTCAGATAACAACTCGGCGAAGGTTTGGCCAATCTGCTCTGCTCTTTCACACAAAGATTCTGACTCAATAATGTTAAGAACTTCAATACCAGCGACACAAGCCAAAGGTGAACCAGCATAAGTACCACCTAAACCACCTGGATTTGCTGAATCCATGATCTCAGCTTTACCAACAATACCCGATAGCGGGAATCCACCAGCGATACCTTTTGCCATTGTAGTGATATCGGGAACGATTCCAAGATATTCTGAAGCAAACATCTTGCCAGTTCGAGCAAAGCCGGTCTGAATTTCGTCACAGATAAGAACAATGCCGTGTTTATCACAAATCTCTCTCAGCTTTTGTGCCCACGAAGCAGGTGCCTGGTAAAAGCCACCTTCGCCCTGAATTGGCTCAAAGATCATCGCCGCAACGCGAGTTGGTTCAATATCACACGCGAACAAATCATCCAATGCATCTAAGCTCTGTTGCTCAGAGATACCATGATATTCATTTGGAAACGGCAAGTGATAGATTTCGTTAGGAAAAGGACCAAAGCCTGCTTTGTACGGGGCAACTTTACCCGTTAGGCCCATACACATATTGGTACGACCATGAAAACCACCTTTGAAGGCAATCACGCCACTACGGCCAGTATGAGCGCGTGCCACTTTCACTGCGTTTTCCACCGCTTCCGCGCCCGTGGTTAAAAAGGCAACTTTTTTCTCACCTTCACCCGGCGCAACATCGACGATTTTTTCTGCCAATTCAATAAAGCTGCTGTATGGCGTAACCATTGAACAAGTGTGACTGAACTTTTCTAGTTGCTCTTTTACTGCTGCAATAATTTGAGGGTGAGAATGCCCCGTGTTCGTTACTGCGATACCAGCGGCAAAATCGATGTATTCTTTGCCTTCGATATCCGTCAAAAGTGCATTTTTCGCACTCTCGATGTATACCGCGCTAAGGTTTGCCATGCCCTTAGCAACTACTTTTTCTTTACGCTCTTGCCATTGTGAATTTGTCATAGCCTTGTTCCTTTAAAACTATCGTCAGTCTGTTGTTTATTACATTCCGCCGAGGCAGATGTATTTAATGTTCAAGTATTCATCGATACCTTGTTTTGCACCTTCGCGGCCAAAACCAGATTGTTTAACGCCACCAAACGGAGCGACTTCATTTGAGATAATCCCTTCGTTCACTCCCACCATTCCGTATTCCAGCTTTTCGACGATAGAGAACGCGCGAGTTAGCGTATTGGTGTAGAAGTAACTGGCTAAGCCGTAAATCGTATCGTTGGCGAGCGTGACCAGCTCTTCGTCATTGCTAAAACGGATAATTGGAGCAACTGGGCCAAATAGTTCCGTCTGTACAATATCCATATCCTGAGTCACATCCGTCAGAATCGTTGGCTGTACGTATAATCCACCCAGGTCATCGCCACCAAAGGCTACGTTCGCGCCTTGTGCGACAGCTGTTTCGATATAACCCATCACCTGTGCTTTCGCTTTGCTGTCGATAAGTGGCCCAATTGTTACGCCAGGCTCAATACCGTTTCCGACTTTGAGCTCAGCCACAGCGGCTTTGAATTTTTCAACAAATTGGTCGTATACGGCATCCTGCACATAGAAGCGGTTAGCGCAGACACAGGTTTGACCCGCGTTACGAAACTTAGAGGCGATCGCACCTTTAACCGCTTCATCAATATCGGCATCATCAAACACAATAAATGGCGCGTTTCCGCCGAGTTCCATGGATGTGCGCTTGATGGTGTCAGCACACTGTTTTATCAGTTGGCTACCCACCCCAGTCGAGCCAGTGAAAGACAATTTTTGAATATCTGGGTGTTGGCAGAAAAGATCGCCAATCGCGACAGAAGAGTGATTGTTCACCACAACCAGCAACTCTTTCGGCAGTCCAGCCTGATAAGCTAATTCAGCGATAGCGTAGGCAGAAAGCGGAGTTTGATTTGCTGGTTTGACAATAAAGCTACAGCCTGCTGCCAATGCTGGCGCGGCTTTGCGCGTGATCATCGCAGTCGGAAAATTCCATGGTGTAATCGCTGCAGCAATACCAATTGGCTGCTTGATTGTCATGAGTCTTTTGCTACCCGCTGGTGTCGGAATGGTATCGCCATATGTGCGCTTCGCTTCTTCGGCAAACCACTGAATAAATGATGCGCCGTAAATAATTTCACCTTTCGCTTCAGCTACTGGTTTGCCTTGCTCCAAGGTCATAATGCGGGCGAGATCATCACTGTTTTCGATAACCAGATCGTACCAACGCCTTAAAATGGCGGAGCGCTCTGACGCGGTTCGATCCTGCCATAATTTCTGAGCTTGTTTGGACTGCTCAATTAGCCCTTCAATTTGCGCTGGCTGTAGTGATGGAACATAGCCAATCACTTCATTTGTTGCTGGGTTCACAACAGCAATAGCGTCATCGCTTGCATCACACGTTCCCTTTAACAGGGATTGGTTCGAAACCTTGTCCATAATTCACTCTCTTACTTTCGTCTATGAGAAGAATGCTATCGACAAAAAAAACGGCGCCTAAGTACCAGTTTGAAAATATTCATGGTACCAGCATAAAAATTTAAACTGGTACCATCGTATGTCACCGACTGGTTCTATTCCTTTAGCACTCGACTCTTAATATGAGTATCGAAAACGGAATCGAAAAACATTTAGAAGAGGGCTTTCTATGCTAAAGGGAAAAGGTAAAAAGCTACTGAGCAGTATGCTTGCAGCGACACTGGGATTGGGCGCTATGGCTACTTCAGCGGCAAGTTTTGCTGCAGAGCAGAACTGGCGCTTTGCCAACCTTTATGGTCGTGGAACGGCTTATGGACAAGTTTACGAAAACCTGGCAAAGAATATTGAAACCATGTCTGACGGTCGCATCGCTGTACAGGTTTTATATTCAGGCGAAGGCGTTGGTACTAAGGGTATTCTGGGTGCTGTTAAATCTGGCCTGATCCAGATGGGTGCACCATTTCAATCTATGCACGCGGGTGAACTCCCAGCTGGCGTTGTCGAGATTGGCTTACCGGGCGGTACTGACGATGTGGGCGAACTTTCGACCTTGTTCCACGAAAAGGGTTGGTCAGAAGTATTAAAAGACGCCTATGGTTCTCAAAATCTAGTGTGGTTGGATCCTTACATTCAGCCTCCGGTATACATCATTACTAAAGAAGAAATTAAGTCTGTTGAAGACTTCAAAGGCATGAAAATTCGCGCGCCAGGTGCTTACGGCAAGTTCCTGAGAAACCTTGGGGCTTCACCTGTTTCACTCGCTTGGAGTGAAATCTACACCTCTCTGGCTACAGGCGTCATCGACGGTTCAATTGGCTCGAACATGATTGACCACCGCGACGGTAACCACGTTGAAGTAGCGAAATACATGTACCCGCTACCTCTGGCTGGCGCACAGGTGTTGCCGATTGTGGTCAACAAGAAAGCGTGGGCGAAGCTATCTCCGGACCTACAAGCTATCGTCAGCGCTGCTACCACCGTTCACGCACAAGAGCAGATGACCAAATCTATCCTGTGGGAATCTCAGGCAATCGCCGATATGGAAGCGAAAGGTTTGAAATGGAGCCCAGAACCATCTGAAGCAGACAAAAAAGCATGGGAAGAAGCGGGTAAATCTCTTGCAGCAGAATACGCAGCAGCAGATAAGTACTCTAAACAGCTTATCGACATATTGGAAAAACAGTAACAAAGAATTGAGAGGTGGAGTTCGCTCCGCCTCTGTTTGTCTGTTTTGCAAGGAGGCCACATGATTGAAAAAATTCTCATAGGATACTGTCGAGTTGTTCAGAGTGTAGTTAGAGGTATTGGGCGTTCTGTTTCCTACCTCCTGCCAATACTCGCTGGTGTCGTCGCTTACGAAGTGTTCGCAAGATATGTTCTGGACCGCCCGACCATTTGGGGATACGACACATCGTTGTTTCTATTTGGTTATATTTCAGCACTGGGTGGCGCGTATGCACAGCAAAAAGGCGCCCATATCAATGTAGATATTATCCACGCTAAGGTTTCCGAAAAAGTTAGACGTTGTTTCGATTTGCTAACAGCCGTATTGGCTATCGGCTTCTTAGCCGTAATGGCCAAAGTGTGCGGTGGCATGTTTTTCGAAAGCCTGGAGCTTAACTACCGAACTCAGAGTGAATGGGCTCCACCGTTACATCATTTCTGGCTGATGATTACGGTATCTTCAGGGGTTTTTATTGCCCAGTACTCGGTGCAAATCATTTGCAACCTGTTCTATCTGCTGACATCCAGAGAACTTCTGAAACCATCAAAGCACGACGTACCCTCTTCGCTTGAAGAGCAGCCGTTCAAAGTAGATTCAACAAAATTTAATAAAGAGCAAAACACAGAGGAAGTGGCATATGGAGATTGAAGTACTTACAGGGGTGTTATTGGCCTGTATCCTTACCGCTTTTGCTTTAGGTGCACAAGTCGGACTCGCATTAGCGGCAATCGCCATGGGCGTTGGCTACATAACGTGGGGTGAAGGTTTATTTAATATTATACCGACTACCGTAGAGAGCACCTTTTTCAACTTCATCCTTTTGGCAATACCACTATACATTTACATGGGCCAGATTCTGACTCGCTCGGGCATCGGGGATGCCATGTTTAACGCCAGTCAGTTAGCTATCGGGCGAATTCGCGGCTCATTGGCGATCAGCGTTATAGGCGTGTGTTCAATGATTGGCGCTATGGTTGGTATTATCGGCGCAGGTATCATGACGTCGAGCAGCATCGCATTAAAACCGATGCTAGAACGTGGCTACGATAAACGCCTGGCATTGGGTGTCATCATGGCTGGCGGCTCTCTAGGTATCCTCATTCCGCCAAGCATCCCTATGATCATGTTTGCATCCGCGACCCAAAACTCGGTCGGAAAGATGTTTCTTGGCGCTATGGTTCCCGCATTGATTACTATTGTGCTTCTTATTAGCTACGTAGTGATTTCCTGTAAACTCAACCCGGATCGCGCTCCACTAGACACTGATAGCGACAATGACATCGAGATCCCGAAAGGTTATGAGTTGTTCAGAACCATTCGTGACGGCGCGTCTTCTCTGTTACTAATTGTTGCTGTGTTGGGCAGTATTATCGCCGGTATCGCGACACCGACCGAATCCGGTGCAATTGGTGTTGTGGGTGCGATTATCCTGTCTATTTTGTTTAAACGCTTTAAGCCAGCAATGGTTCAGAAAGCCGGGCTACAAACGGCAACCTTAGTCAGCGTCGCAATGTGGATCATCCTTGGTGCGTCAGTATTCAGTAACTTCCACCTTCTGATGGGAGTACAAGGCATGGTTTCAGACATTACAACCAGTCTCGATCTACCACCGATCATGATCATAATCATGTTCCAGATCATCATGCTACTTCTGGGCTTCATCATTGATGAGTTCATTATTGTCTTGATGTGTGCGCCGATCTTTACACCAGTCGCTGTCGCACTGGGTTACGACCCTATCTGGTTTGGTGTTCTGATGATCCTAAACATTGTTATCGCAGTACAAACTCCACCTTATGGCTTCGCTCTGTTCTACTTAAAAGGCATCGCGCCAAAAGGTATTACCATGCTGGATATCTATAAATCAGTTACCCCATTTATCCTGGTTCAGTTGCTGGTTTTGTGTATCGTTATGGTTTTCCCAGATTTAGTGACTTGGCTACCAAACCAAGTCATGGGCTAGATATTAAAGAAAGGAAGACTGTTGCAAAACAGCCTTTTTTATTGCCATCAAGATGTTAGCCACGACTGAATTTTTTCCGCTTGAGGGACTCCGCCAGAATGCACCAACTCTTCGTCCATCACCACGGCTGGTGTAGACATCACTCCGTAGTTCATGATGGTTTCCATATCCGTAATTTTCGTCACTTCAACCTCAACACCTTGCTCCGCCGCAATTTTTTCAATCAAGTTAGCGGTATTAACGCAGTTCGCACAACCTGACCCCAACACTTTAAAAATTTTCATCTCCAGCTCCTAAAATCGCCACAGTGGTAAATTAAATATCCATCCCATCATCGTAAACGCGAGCAGCAACATACCGAAAAGCATACCAAGAAGCCGCCACTGCATAACTTGTTTCAGCATTACAAACTCAGGAATACTCACCGCAACAGTACTCATACAAAATGCTAATGTTGTACCGATTGGCAAACCATTTTGAAGTAAGCTTTCCATCACCGGAATCACACCAGTCGCATTCGAATAGAGCGGAATACCAATAAGTACCGACGCCGGAACCGACCACCATTGACCGGATCCCAAATGTGTTTCTATCCAACCATCAGGAACAAAGCCATGTAAGCCAGCTCCAATGCCGACACCAATAAACACCCACTTCCAGACACGACCTACAATCTCGACCATCTCTTGCTTGGCAAACGTGTGTCGCTCTGACAACGTTATTCCCGCGCTCCCATTGCCACTTAGGGTTTCATGACTCTGTTGCGGAGTTTTGGCGTTTCGCATCGCCTTTGATGCCAGTGGCTGTAACCAGCGCTGTGCGCCGATCACATCAAGGATCCAGCCACTCACGATGCCGATAAGCATCCCTATCACCACGTACATAACGGTGAACTTCCAGCCAAGTAAACTGAATAGCAACAACACGGCGATTTCGTTAATCAATGGTGAGGTAATCAAGAAAGCCATAGTGATACCAATAGGAATACCTGCAGAGGTAAACCCTAAAAAGATTGGAATGCTAGAACAAGAGCAAAATGGTGTGATTGCACCAAAGAAGCTGCCCGCAAGATAACCAAACCATCTACGTTTTCCCGCTAAATAGTGCCGCACTTTTTCGACATTTAACGAGGCTCTAAACAGTGCAATTACATAAATCATAACGACCAGTAGCACCAGGATTTTACTGACGTCTTCAATAAAAAAATGCATAGCATCCGCGAGCTTGGTATTGGGCTGTAAAGAAAAAAGCTGGTAAGTCACCCAATCAGCGAGACGTGTAAAAACCTCAAACATATCGAATCCTTATACTTACTACGATGACCAGTCTGCTCATCGATATTGCAAGTAAGTCAACAGCGTGAGACAAGGCACTCTGATACCTTGAGAAATAAGTTCTTTTACTCTAATTCTAGTCTATGTCTTCAGGCTAATTTCATTTAACAGCACTATTTCACCTTTGTTTTTTAATCTTTCACGACAAGCATTTAATAGTCTTATTGGCTAGAAAACACCAAGTTGAAACCTTCGACATCATCATTGCCAAATCCTTAGCTATAGTTAGTCACAGATACAACGATCAAGGAGTTGTAAAATGAACGATGAGACAAACCCGAAAGATAAAAGCAACTGGGCTATTGGCGGTGGAACACTACTCGGCTTAGGGGTGGGAATGATCTTTATTCAGCATTCTGCGCTCGCCTTTGTCGGCTGTCTGATTGCTGGCATCGGGATGGGGTTAATCATTGCGGCCGTCATTAGCTGCAAAAAGTAAATTCGATCGCGTGAATGATAAACAGATAAGGAACATTAGGTACTTTTCAAATTAATCAGGAATCTTATCCAAAGATGAACCATTATTAATTCATAGGTTTAGCGCAGCCAATAAGACGTCCAGTAAGTATGAATGTTCCTGATATTTTCATATCATCGATCTTAGGTATCGTACTGTTAATCACGGTATCCGTGGCTTCGTCCCTGATAGCAAGAGCGCTGCAAGTCCCCTTCCCAATTATTCTGGTGATGTCTGGTGTTTGCCTTACACTTCTACCCGAACTGCCAGCAGGCATCAGCATATTCTACGAACCCGATATTGCAGAGAAGACTATCTTATTCGTCTTCCTACCGTTATTGGTGTTTGAGGCCGCCTATAAATTCGATTTTGCTAAGTTCACCGCTAACTGGTCCGCGATTATGATCATGGCCATTCCCGGCGTCATGTTCTCAACGTTAGTCATTACGGCGACACTTGTTTTTATTGGTATTTTAACGCCTCAGACCGCCCTAATCCTTGGGATTATTTTAAGTGCTACCGACCCCAGCGCCACGATCGCTATTTTTAAGGAGTCCGGCGCGCCTAAAGATCTCATCACGATTGTAGAGGGAGAAAGTTTATTCAATGATGCAACCGTCATTGCAGCATACAAAATCGCAGTGCTAATTTTTGCCATGCACCTAACCCCGACCGAAATGGTAGTCACCGGGCTGTGGCAATTCACTTGGGTCTTTGTAGTCGGTGCACTTTGTGGCTATGTCACGGGTCACCTGCTTCTCTGGCTGATGAAGGCGCTGCCCGACGATCCTTATATCGAAATAAGCATCAGCCTTGTCACTGCGATTGGATGCTTTGTCGCTGTTGAGCAGTTTGTCCATGCCAGCAGTATTGTCGCTTTGACGATTTGCGGTTTGGTCTTGGCAAAAAACACACCATTGCCGATAAGTAATGAGTCCAATCAGTATCTAAATAGCTTCTGGACCTACTTATCCGATCTCGCTAAAGCCATGATTTTTATACTGGTGGGGTTGTGGTTAAACTTGGAACTGATCGCGTCGCACTGGTTAAACACTCTGCTGGTGATCATTAGCATGCTTGCCGCAAGGGCGGGTTTTGTGTACTGGATTTTGCCATTTTTTGGGCGACTTCGCCGCCTTTCTTACTCGCTGCCTCGATCATACCAGCACATCTGCTTATGGGGTGGGCTAAGAGGTGCGGTCACTCTTGCACTTTCGATATTGGTGATTACCGATACCTCATTATTTGCTATCGAAGAACGAGAAACCATGTTAGCCGTCGCCATGGGTGCGGTGTTCTTTACCATTTTAATTCAAGGGCTGACGTTATCTCCTCTTGCGAGCCGCTTAAAACTGGATGAAACCAGCATTGAAGAGAAGATTACAAAGAAAGAACTTATGTTATCGGCGATGAAAGCCAGTGAGAAAGTGTTGGCACATCTGGCTAAAACACCGTTAGCCGACAGCGGTGCTCCTGATGAAATCATGCAATCACTTAAATCGCATGTGGATGAAGAAAAGCGCGACTTACGCCACCTCTACACCACAGCAGTGGACACTCAAAGTTTGTATAAGAAACTCATCATGGAAGGCCTGAGTATCGAGAGTGAATATCTCTATCTGCTTTATGATCAAGGCTTGATATCAATGGAAAGTTATCAAAAGCACAGAGAGTTTTTTGATCAACAAATGGATGCGGCGCGTCATAAATACCAACATCCAGCCACTCAAACTACTCATAAGCGATGGCTGAGACGCGCGCTTGATAAATGGTCACATAAGCCAACATCCGATGTGTCCATTCAATACGAACTCGCTTGGTCGCGATTACTTACTACCGATTTAACGCTTATCGAACTTAAAGCTCTGCTAAACGACTACCCAGTTGAACCCGCTTTGAAAAAACAAGTGCTTCAGGTTTGGGCGTCCTGGCGCCAGCAAAGCGCAGATACCGTCAGTCAGCTGGACAAAACCTACCCCGTAATTACAGCGACAGCCCATAGAAAATGGCTACACCATATGCTGAATACGGTTCAAAAAGCGCACCTTGAGAAGTTTGTCAGGCAGCGTCTGATCAGTGAGTCGGACAAAGAGCAGATCGTAAAACAGCTGATGCATACCACCTCATCCTTTTATAAGGATTCGGTTGATAACATTCGAACTGGCCGTGACTCAACCCACTCTAATGACGACTCTAAATAGCGAAACCAACCCAAATATTTCTATGGCTTGAACCCTATTAATCATTTGATTAAGCAGGGCTGGTTGCAACTAAACTTCTACGTACGTTTTGCGAACTCGCTTAGTCAGTTTGATTACGAGCTCATAGGGAATGGTACCTATGTGTTTCGCGACTTTTTCAATCGGTAGATTGTCGCCCCAAAACTCGACGGTATCTCCGACAGCATCACGTGCATCAGGCCCAAGATCCACAGTAACCATATCCATAGAAACGCGACCAGAGATAGGAACGATTCGTCCGTTGATATAGACAGGTGTACCTACCGGTGCATTTCGTGGATAGCCGTCACCATACCCCATCGCGATAACACCAATGTTGGTATCACGTTCTGAAGTCCAGCTTTCACCATAACCGACAGGTTGATTCGCCTTATGCTCACGTATCGCAATGAGCTTTGAGTTCAGCGTCATTACACAACGTAACCCATGCTCCTTACCCGTTTCATTTTCATTTGGGCAGATACCATAAAGAGAAATGCCCGCTCTCATGTAATCGAGGTGAGAGTCAGACCAATACAGAATGCCCGCTGAGTTAGCTAGTGTTTTAGGTCCTGGGAAGTCGGCGGTTTGCGACAGAAACAGATCGATCTGCTTTTGTGTCGCAGGAGAGGATAAATCGTCAGCACAGCTAAAATGACTCATGAAACCAACCGGTCCCGCGAGTTTATTCGTCGCTTCGATTTGTCGAACGTAGTCGCTGAGTTCATAGGGGTGGATCCCCAACCTATGCATCCCAGTATCCAGTTTTAGCCAGACCGTAACAGGGGTAGTGATATCAGCCTGTTTAAGATCTTCCAACTGCTCTTTGCAATGAATCGCCGTATGGAAACCTTCACGTGCAGCCGTTTCCAGATCGGCTTTACAAAAACAACCTTCCAGCAGCAGTATTGGCTGTTTAATACCTTCGCTTCTTAGCTCTAGCGCTTCTTCGATACGAGACACAGCAAACATGTCGGCTTGCGTCAGTGTTTGTGCAGTTTTTACTGCGTTATGCCCGTAAGCGTCACCTTTTATCACAGCGACAACAGATTTATCAGCGCATTTATTTTTAAGTACATCGTAGTTATCGCTAAGTGCTTTTAGATTGATAACAGCTTCAGCAGTGATCATTAACTCTTTCCCAGTGATATACCAATCGGAGTAAGTTTTTCATCATTCTTGCAGGTTAAATTCGCTGATGGTTGGGTAAGAGATCGGTAATTAAAATAACAAGTTAATGCTATCGACACCTTGCTCTATGCGATTTATCCAACGCAATGAAATGACCATTTCCTCATTCAAATTGGTATTGAATTTCTTCCATGTCAGCTCTACGAACACAATTCATTGGATTGTATTTGATGAGCCGATTAATAACGGTTATAGCTCTTATTTTGCGATAATTTACGGTCTTTCTACACGAGTTGCCTAAGCCACCAAATAAACTCAACGCAAATACGCTCAATATCAATTAAGCAATATACAGACCATCGTTCCAATCAGCACATACACTCAGCCATTAAGCTTTTTACAGTGAGATACCCTAAATAAACTCTCATGGTATAAGTTCCGAACTGGAATTCTAAAACCTGTATATTATTTCGATATAAATCAAAATATCAGATTAATATATAAAAGCAAGCACCAATAAAACCATAAAATAAATATGGGATTATTACGATAAAAACAAGACAAAAATGACAAACTACGCACCAATTAGGGTCAATATGTATTATTTTGGTGCATTTGGATGAATATTAAAAAATATCATTGGGCTCTAATTATAAAACCAACCAGGAAAATTTGAATTACATCACAAAATAGAATCATCTATATATTAATTTAAACTTAGTATAAATGACCAATGAATAAGTCATGGCGTATTTTATAGATAAGACGCGTAATTCACTAAGTACTAAAACAATCTGTTACTGACATACACATAAACGACATTTAACGCGCGACGCCAAGGTCAAAATCAGAATATTATGAAAACAAAATTAAGTGAATATATATGCATTAAATGCATTTTATTTGAATATATATTGCATGTTTTTGAGTTTCATTGCTTATACTTTAAATATTTTCACGTATCGACTGATGTTGATGTCACGAATTTTGCACTGTAGTTTGTATTGAGAAGCAAGATTAAAAGCTAGTAAGAAATCCAATTCACGACATGGAGTTAACACAAGATGGAACTTAAACAACCTTATCTATTATTTTTAGGCGATGCTGCAGATGCTTTAGCAGCGAAAGTCGCACAGGGAATCAAAACGTGGCGACCAGAACATTGTGTTGGACAATTACGCCTTGAGGGTTGTAATGCTGATGTTGGTCTTGACGATCTAAGTGTGGCACAAGCTGTTGAGGCGGGTGCCAAAACATTGGTTATTGGCGTTGCTAACCGAGGTGGCGTGATTTCTGAGGAGTGGATTTCGGTCCTGATCGAAGCACTTGAATCAGGTATGGATATCGCTGCAGGTTTACATAATAAATTAAGCGACATTCCAGAACTGGTAGAGAGTGCAAAGAAAAATGGCTGCAGCCTTTTCGATGTTCGCTATCCAACACAAACCTACCCTGTCGCAAACGGTAAGAAACGTTCAGGCAAACGCCTACTAACGGTAGGTACAGACTGCTCGGTAGGCAAAATGTATACCTCGCTGGCGATCGAGAAAGAAATGAAAGAGCGAGGCATCGATGCTGATTTTCGCGCCACCGGTCAGACGGGTATTCTGATCACTGGTGATGGTGTGAGTGCAGACTGTGTGGTCGCCGATTTCATTGCCGGTGCTATTGAAACCATCGCGCCAGAAAATGATCCACAACATTGGGATGTCATAGAAGGCCAAGGATCGTTATTCCACGCTTCATTTGCAGGTGTTACCACAGGTCTTATCCATGGCTCTCAAGCAGACGCTTTAGTGTTGTGTCATGAGCCGACTCGCACCCATATGCGTGGCCTGCCTGATTATCCATTACCGGATATCAAAGCTTGTATGGAAGCCAATATTGCCACCGCAAAACTCACCAATCCAAATGTCCAATTTGTCGGTATCTCAATCAACACTTCAGGCCTGTCAGAAAGTGAAGCGATGGAATACATGGATAACGTTGAGTCTGAAGTAGGCTTGCCAGTTGTCGATCCATTCCGTCAGGGCGTAGCGCGTATTGTCGATAAATTAGCGGAGCTGTAATGAAGGTTAGTCTTGAAACGAAAAGTTGGCCGATTCTCGGTAGTTTTACTATCTCTAGGGGTAGTAAAACCCACGCAGAAACCATCATTGTTGAAATAGAACACCAAGGCTTGAAAGGACGTGGCGAATGTGTCCCATATGGCCGATACGGTGAATCTATTCAAAATGTGTTGGCAGAGATAGAAAGCATCATCCCTGATATTGAAGCTGGGATAAGCCGAGAAGAGTTGCAACCGTTATTACCATCGGGCGCAGCGCGTAATGCCGTCGACTGCGCTCTGTGGGATTTGGAATGTAAAACCGCAAACCAGTCTATCTGGGAAAAAATTGGTTTGGCAGCAGGTGAACTAACCACAGCGTACACCCTCTCTTTGGATACCCCAGAAAATATGGAGAAAAAGGCAATTGAGCATTCTCATCGACCACTGCTTAAACTGAAATTAGGTGGTGCAGAAGATCTTGAGCGTGTTCAGGCAGTGCGCCGCGGTGCACCCAACTCTGCGATCATTCTGGATGCCAACGAAGCATGGACGTTAGATACCTATAATCAGCTGATACCTGAACTATTAAAGCTGGATGTTTCAATGATTGAGCAGCCGTTTCATGCCGATGACGATCATATATTGGATGACCTTGAACGACCGATAGCAATTTGTGCCGACGAATCTTGTCATGATCGAATGAGTCTACCAAAGATCATTGGTCGATATGACATGATCAATATAAAGCTCGATAAAACGGGTGGCTTAACTGAAGCTCTGGCACTGAAAGAACAGGCTCAAGCGGCAGGTCTACGTATTATGGTCGGGTGCATGGTGGCTTCTTCATTAAGTATGGCGCCAGCATTTGTCGTCGCCCAAGGAGCGGAAGTCGTCGATTTAGATGGCCCGCTGCTGCTCAGTGAAGATATCGAACATGGCTTTGAGTTCGAAAACAACTCTATGCTGCCTTTCGACAGAAAATTGTGGGGATAAGGGGAAAGTAATGGAACGTATTGTATACCTCAATGGAAAGTTTCTCGCTGAAAGTGAAGCAAAAGTTTCCGTATTTGACAGAGGATTCCTCTTTGCAGATGCCGTCTATGAAGTAACGGCGGTATTAGATGGTAAATTGATTGACCACGAAGGTCACCTTGCCCGCTTAGAACGTTCGGCTAAAGAGCTTGGCATTAAGATGCCAGTCACTGGTGAACAGTTGATGGATATTCAGCGTCAGCTCATTGAAAAAAACAGTTTAGTGGAAGGGGGAATCTATCTTCAGCTAACTCGCGGGAATGAAGGTGACCGCGACTTTTCATACAGTGACAAGATTGAACCCACACTGGTGCTGTTTACTCAATCACGCAATCTGATTGATAGTCCAAAAGCTCAGAAAGGGATTAAAGTCATTTCGTTTAATGATATTCGCTGGCGTCGACGTGATATTAAAACCACCAGCTTGTTACCCGCATGCTTAGCGAAACAAATCGCCCACGAAGCTGGCGCGGAAGACGTTTGGCTAATTGAAAACGGTTATGTTACCGAAGGTGGTTCAAGTAACGCCTATATTGTTACCCAAGATGATGTGCTGGTCACTCGCCCGCTAAGCAATGATATTCTGCACGGAATCACCCGTGCATCATTAATGACGCTCGCTAAAGATCTGAACTTAACCATTGAAGAGCGTTTCTTTACCATCGAAGAAGCTTATCAGGCAAAAGAAGCGTTTATCAGCTCTGCAACAACCTTCGTGTGGCCTGTCGTAGCAATCGATGATAAGCCGATTGGCACTGGCAAACCTGGTGAAATCGCATTAAGGCTGCGTGATATTTACATTAAGACGTCAAAAGAACTGGCGGTTTAACTCCAACATACTTTTCAACTATTGTGGCCAAACAACCTTGGCCACGGTTGAATCTCTTTTCACACCGAAGAGTTACACGATAACAATCATTGTGCGGCTGCCGGATAGGTAAAGAAAATTAGATGAGCAAAGTTAAACAGAAAATGCGCCAATACCGCACACCATAATCGGCCAGTCACGTAGAAAATCAACCCGTAGCCTAACCCTGCAAGCGTCGCGAATAAGACAAGTAATCCGCCACCAGCGATATGCGCGACACCAAACAACACACCCGCAACTACCAAGCCAACTTTCCAGTTAAAACGACGGCCCAGAGATTGTTGAATCAACCCACGAAATAATGCTTCTTCCGCAACGCAGGTAATCATCAAGTTATTAACAGCAAATAACCACCACCAGCCAGGTAGGCTAAGTTCCACCTTCAATGCTCCCAAAAAACTCGCAATTGGCAGTAAGCTGAGCAACGGAACCAGTATCAATAAAATATGCTTAAATTCGATTTGCTGTGTTTCCCCCAATAACTTCGGGTAAGCGAGTAGAAGAGCAAAAAAGGCGAGTGGTTTATCCAAATTCAAATACATTGAGAAGGGAATACTTTGCGGGCCCGATTTAACATCATCAAGCACTTGGAGGTTATTAAATCCCGGCATAGCGTGGGTAAACAGCACCGCACACCAAATCAGAACAAGTGCCCAGCCACTATAGTAAACCCACCTACCCTTTTGGTTGTTAGCAAGCCTGGGTAATTGGTAAGCGGTAGCGAGCACAAACAATGCCGTAATAAACGCGATAAACTCAATGCGGTCAACGATAAGAGCACATACCAGAGCCAAGAGTAACAGCAATATCGCCGCCAATTTATGTCGAGTGAAAGCTGTAGCTGTCGCAAACAAAAGGGGTAGCCATACCCAGACGGTGGCATCAAGAAGCATGAAAAAGTCCTTTTTTATAATTGTGCTTCAGTAAATCAGGGTTGAATTGTAAAGGAAAGAAGTACAGACAGTAAGAAGGCTACCGTGAATCTTGGTAGCCTTTGAGATTTGATGAGATGCTACGTGATGCTTTAACTTTACTTTGTCGTATTCGCGGTCAAGAAGCTTGAGAATGCTTGCCAAGACTTTTCATCCGCATCTTTACGATAACGATCGGAGTCCCACACGGTGAAGGCATGAGGTGCACCGCCGTAAGCCACCATTTCATGTGGAACTTTGTTTTGCTCGAGTTCGTCAGCCAACTGAGCAAATTCGCTCATTGGTATTGCAGTATCAGCCGTGCCATGAAGAATAAGAACCGGAGCCTTGGTATCTGCATAACTTTGACCTTCTGGTGTTTTAAGGCCACCATGGAAAGTGACGAAACCTTTCGCACTCATGCCAGATCGCGCAGACTCCAATACTGCCGCACCGCCAAAGCAGTACCCCATCACAACCGTGTTATCTAAATTGCCACCCAGCTTGCCCGCTTCTGCCAAGCTGGCGTTCATTAGCGTTCTCAGCTTTTCCCTGTCCTTATAAAGCTCCCCGGTATGCTGCCTTTTATCTTCCACTTTAGTTGGGCGTACTCCTTGGCCAAACAGATCAGCAGCAAATACGTTGTAACCCATGTCGTTAAGCATTTGCGCTCTCTTTTCTTCGTACTCGGTCAGCCCGTCCCAATCGTGGACCAACAACACGAGCGGCGCATTATCGTCAACTTTAGCCCAATACCCTTCGTAAGAAACATCACCAACTTGGTAAACCACGTTCTCACCAGCAGAAACAGAGCAGCTGCCAGCCGCAGCAAGAAGTGCCAACCCAATGAGCTTGATTTTCATAACAATTCCTTTTTGTATTATGTTGATGGCTGTCTAAGTAGCTTAGTACATCCTCAAAAAGGAACGGTTATTTGAAGATGAAACTTTGCGACTCGTTCAAACGACTTATACCAGCGAGGAGAATGAAATGATCAGGTTATATGACACCATTAAGTAGCTAACTATCAATGATCTGGAGAGATACTCCAAACTATTTCCCGCCCCCAAAGAATAGAAAAGCCTCACTGAAGAGGCTTAACATGAACGTAGCTTAAATGGAGATTAGCTCTCAGAATAAGTTGGGTAATCAATCAACCCTTTTTCGCCGCCACCAAATAGAGTGTCAGGGTGATGAGATGCCCAAGGATGACCATGTTTAATTCGGGCTGGTAAATCTGGGTTTGACACAAATGGTCGTCCAAACCCAATCATATCAGCCAAACCTAAATCCAAAGCTTGAACTGCTTTTTCCACGTTGTATTTACCCGCATAGATGATGGTACCAGAGAAAACCTCACGTAATTCCTGCTTAAAGGTAACGGGCATCAGAGGAGCATCTTCCCAGTCTGCTTCTGCGATGTGCAAATACGCAATGTCATGTTGATTGAGCAACTTGGCTGCCGCAACATAAGTTTCAGCAGGATTCGCATCCACCGTTCCATTTAATGTTGTCAGTGGTGCCAGGCGCACACCAACGCGGTCAGAACCAATCGCCTCACACAGTGCGGTCACCACTTCGTCAAGAAAACGGAGTCGATTCGGTAAACTGCCGCCATACATGTCTGTACGGTGATTCGATTCAGAGTCGATAAACTGATTGATAAGGTAACCATTCGCAGCATGAAGTTCGATACCATCAAATCCGGCTAGCAACGCATTCTTTGCTGCTTGATGAAATTGACCAATGACCTGCTGAATATCTTCTTCTGTCATGGCTCTTGGCTCAGCAGTATCAACAAAACCTGGTGCATCCGTACCATTATCAATAAACACTTTAACCCCTTCAGCACGAATGGCTGATGCTGAAATAGGTTGTTCGCCAAGAATGTTATCTGGATGAGTAACGCGCCCCACATGCCAAAGCTGCGCAAAAATGACACCGCCTTCAGCATGCACGGCATCTGTCACTTTTTTCCAACCCGCGATTTGCTCTTCACTGTATATACCAGGCGTCCACGCATACCCTTTACCGTTAGGCGCAATTTGAGTCCCTTCGCTGACGATCAGGCCCGCACTCGCTCGCTGAGCATAATACTTGGCCATCAATTCATTTGCCGCATCATGTGGTTGAGTCGCTCTTGAACGAGTCATTGGCGGCATAACGATACGGTTAGCTAACTGGAATCGACCTACTTTGAGCGGTTGAAATAATGCGTCAGTCATAAGAGCCTCTATTGATATCTGAATACGTTTTAGCGGAGTTTAACAACGCAGCTCACATCAATTAAGCAGCAAAAGGACAAAACATTTTTGCAATAATTGCAAAAGTAACAGGAGAAATGACAGATGGAACTAAAGCGTCAGACGTGGCTTGATAAAGTCGATGAACGCCGATATCCGGCGAGCGACGTGTGAAGATTTGTAATACACGGCATTGATCAACTCACGCTCTGAAGATCGAGTCATAAACGAGTCCAAAAGGACCACTAATCGCCCTGCTGCAATATCCTTCTTTACCATATATCCAGACAGACAACTGACCCCATTTCCACTGAGAACAAGCTGTCGAACCGTTTCACCACTGCTACACGCAATAGTAGGTTCAATATAATCAACACCTTGCACTGGCCAGACATTTAACGCCCTAGGCGAAGTGAAGCCGATAATATCGTGCTGTAAAAGGTCTTCGGGCGTAAAAGGGAAACCTTTTCGGGCGAGATAATCGGGAGATGCCACCACGAACAACGCACTCTTACCCAAGAATGATGAATGTAGCGAAGAATCGGCGAGTTTACCGATTCGAATCGCGACATCTGTGCGCTTCTCAAGTAAATCTACGTAACCTTCGTTTGAGGACAATTCCAACTCAATATCAGGAAAACACTCGTGAAATTCCTGAGTGAGAGGGACCAATTGATTAAGCATAAACGGACTTGCTGCATCCACACGAAGCTTGCC
>NZ_CAKLCK010000019.1:0-124236 GCF_921292965.1 Allocatenococcus thiocycli | reverse complement strand
GCGGGCTCGGGGACTTTTCAGGTTCGGAGTTAGACAGTTACTTGCGTAGCAACAATACATCTATTGTTCCGATGTTAGATACCACTAGTCACGGCGTAAAAGTCACCACGCAAAAAGCACAGTTGGAAAGCGCATTGAATGCAATTTACAACCTGAGCACAGAAATTAAGGTCGATGAGCGCCAACTGACAGCGGTAAAGCAAGAATTTAAACAGCAGCGTCGCGCGTTTTTTGAGTCACCAATGGGAAAGTTGGTTCAGGAAGCCAATCAAAATGCTTATCTGCCGGAAAGTCGCCATCGTATTTTGGATAGCGATGGTGTCGAGAGCGTTACCGCAGAACAGATACTTGCGGTACACAAGCGTTTGTTTAAGTTTAATAACGGCTTCAAAATGGTGGTGGTTGCGGACATAGAACCAGAGCAACTTGAACCTCTGTTGACCAAGTTTGTTGCTTCTATCGAAATGACACCTGGTGAGCCTATTGATTACCACGTGGCTTTGAATCCGCAGGCATCTGGTCGCTCTGTAATGACGGATGGTCATGAGCCGTCTTCACTTTATTTGCAGCGTCTGACCAAAGCCAATGATGTTACCCAAAGCGCGAGAGACACGATGGTTGTGGATATCTTACAGCGCATCAGTGCCGGACGCGTAATGGCTCAATTACGTGAAGATCTGAGTCTGGATTACAGTCCGAGTATTTACCCGATGATACAGGATCGTGAGCAAGTCTCGGATTGGATCTTTGAATCGCAAGTCGACCCAAAAGATGTGGCGGTCATGGACAGTCAGTTAAATAAAATTTTTGATGATCTGGCGAAAAACATTACCCAGAAAGAGGTCGATATCGCAGCGAAACAATTGGTGGTCGCCATGCAGGGAATGGAGGACAGACCTAGCCAGCGAGCATGGGCATATGGCCGTTATCTGGTGCATGACTATGGGCTGGATCTGTTGCTGAATGTGGAACAAACGGCTAAAAGCATCACTTTGGAAGAGGTTAAGTCGCGTGCGCGAGCAGTATTTGGACCGAAAGCAAAACGCACAACGATCATTCTTAATCCGATTAAGAAGTAGCACAATTGTCACTTAGCCCAAGTGAGAAGATGGACATTTTACTTGGGCTATTCAGTGGTTACTGGTGGTTTTTACTGAGCTGATATTCCTTCACCAAAGCAAGTTTTTCGCGGTAGGAGTCCATAAGTTCTTGCTTTGATTTCCCTTCATTTTGGTAGAACAGTGCACCTTGTTCGCGGAGGAAATCATAATGCTCGTTTACCATCTCAAGAACCGTATTAACGCGCTTTAGCGTCGTTGCAGTACAACTTTTCCCATCAATATCATCTTCGATATCCAAAACATGCGAGCGGAACATCTCAACAATGAATAAGTCCTCTAAGGTTTTTTCATTCTGAAGGGCGGTTTGGTATTTGGTCACTTGCGCTTCTTTGTGGTTTAAAACGGCTGAACTGGCGTGGTTAAGACGTAGCCACTTGCATTGCTCAAGTAAGACGCTAAGTGCTTCATGTTTAACGTTTTTGAACAGAGCTAATGATTCTTGGTGAGAATAACGTTGCTGCAAAAGCCAGCCCGAAAGGAATCGAGTTTCAAAGCGCTCACAAAACTGAAAGATAGGCGCATTAAGGCCGTCACTGTTGAGCTCCGTTAGCGGGTCGAAGGGGTACATGTAACCGAAGTCGAACAGCCAGAGTTTATGGTCGTCATCTACGAGCAGATTGCCGCTACACAAGTCCCACTCGAATAGGCCAATTTTTTCACATGCAGATAAGGTTGAGAATAGCTGGTAAAGCAATGAGGAAGATACATCGCTGATGGGTTTACCCTCTATCCACTCAGAAAGAATGATGCCTAAGCGATAATCAGCGTACACCGTCGGCACGATGCATTCGAAGTCCACGGAGGTGTGCGTAGAATCTTTCCGCTTTTGCAAATCAGAACGACGCTGCACTTCATTCAGGAACGACAGTTGGCCATTAAGATTTTGCACCTTGGCTTCAGGGCGCTTCTTTTTCAGAGTGTAGTCTTTTCCATCAAACTGAACCCGAAACACTTCAGCCGTTAATCCACTTTGAAAAGCTTCGACCACATAAGGAGAAGCCTCCGTCGTCCGAGCCAATTGTTCCGGAGATATCGGACAATCGTCTATATTGCCAACGATGAGATTTTCTCCGCTCTTTTCAAATTGCATCTGCTGCTTTTGACGTTTGTCCATGTGAATGCCCATCTTCCTATTGATTCTGATTATTTTATCAAGAGTGTCAGTTTGTAAATCCTCCTTACTTCATAAACTAAGAGGCTGAGTATTAAGGCGCATATCGGGAACTGAAGTTTTGTGAGGATGATCTGTATGCGTGTGTCATACCTTTCTGACCAATTTGTCATACAGTTCTTAAACCATGATTAAAGGGGTAAGTGTTTGAAAATTCGCCTAGAGCTTATGCTAACTTAGCGATAAATGAGATTCACTTACAAAAAGATATTTATCTCTTTAAGGAAAGCTTTATGAGTAAAGATAACCATTCTGCGGGGAAGTGCCCGGTGATGCATGGCGGTATGACATCTACGGGGTCTACTGTTATGGATTGGTGGCCGAATGCCCTAAACCTAGATATTCTTCATCAGCACGATAAAAAGACCAACCCTCTGGGTGAAAGTTTTAGCTATCGTGAAGCATTGAAAACGCTGGATGTAGAAGCGCTGAAAAATGATCTAAAAGATCTGATGACAGATAGCCAAGAGTGGTGGCCAGCGGATTGGGGTCATTACGGTGGTTTGATGATCCGTATGGCGTGGCACTCAGCAGGCAGTTATCGTACTGCTGATGGTCGAGGCGGTGCATCTACCGGTAATCTGCGCTTTGCGCCACTAAACTCATGGCCAGATAACGGCAACCTGGATAAAGCTCGTCGTCTGCTGTGGCCAATCAAGAAAAAATACGGCAATAAAATCAGCTGGGCTGACTTAATGATTCTGGCGGGTAACATGGCATACGAATCAATGGGTCTGAAAACCTTTGGTTTTGCATTCGGTCGTGAAGATATCTGGCACCCAGAAAAAGATACCTACTGGGGTTCTGAAAAAGAGTGGTTAGCGCCTTCGGGTGTTGAGGGGAGTCGTTATTCTGGCGAGAGAGACCTAGAAAACCCTCTGGCAGCTGTAATGATGGGTTTGATTTACGTAAACCCAGAAGGTGTCGATGGCAATCCGGACCCGTTAAAAACGGCAGCTGATATGCGCGTGACCTTCGCTCGCATGGCGATGAATGATGAAGAGACGGTAGCACTAACTGCTGGTGGCCATACGGTGGGTAAAGCGCACGGTAATGGTGATGCTGCGGAATTGGGGCCAGAGCCTGAAGCCGCAGATATTGAAGAGCAAGGCCTTGGCTGGAACAACCATACATCGCGTGGCATCGGCCGTGATACGGTGACCAGCGGAATTGAGGGCGCGTGGACCACTCATCCTACACAATGGGATAACGGTTTCTTCAAAATGCTGCTTGAGCACGAATGGAAGCTGACAAAAAGCCCGGCAGGTGCTTGGCAATATGAACCAGTAGAAATTGCCGAAGAAGATAAACCAGTCGATGTTGAAGACTCCTCAATCCGTTACAACCCTATGATGACGGACGCCGACATGGCGCTTAAAGTCGATCCTGACTACCGTAAGATTTCAGAGCGTTTCTACCAAGACCCAGCTTACTTCAATGAAGTCTTCGCTCGTGCTTGGTTCAAACTGACTCACCGTGATTTAGGCCCTAAAGCTCGGTATGTTGGCCCTGATGTGCCGGCTGAAGACTTAATCTGGCAAGACCCTATTCCAGCGGGTAACACTCAATACGATATCGAAGCGGTTAAAGCGAAGATTGCCGCAACTGGCCTGAGTGTTTCTGATTTGGTTGCGACAGCATGGGATAGCGCTCGCACATTCCGTCGTTCGGATCTTCGTGGTGGAGCAAATGGTGCGCGAATCCGCTTGGCCCCGCAAAATGCTTGGCAAGGTAACGAACCAGAACGCCTGGCGCGAGTGCTGGGAGAGTTAACGCAAGTGGCAGAAGAATTTGGCATCAGCGTTGCAGACGCGATTGTTCTTGCGGGTAACGTCGGTATTGAACAAGCGGTGAAAGCAGCAGGATTTGACTTTGACGTGCCATTTTCGGCTGGCCGTGGTGATGCGACAGCAGAGCAAACTGACGCAGAGTCATTCGACGTTCTGGAGCCGCTGGCAGATGCTTTTCGTAACTGGCAGAAGACGCACTACACAGTTACTCCAGAAGAGATGATGCTTGATCGTGCGCAATTACTTGGCTTGACCGCGCCAGAAATGACAGTCCTGATTGGTGGAATGCGTGTACTTGGTACAAACCATGGTGGTAGCAAGCATGGAGTATTCACTGACCGCGTTGGTGTATTAACGAATGACTTCTTCGTCAACCTAACTGATATGGCATACAGCTGGAAACCAACAGGCCGCAACTCTTATGAGATTTGTGATCGCAAAACGGATGAAGTGAAGTTCACTGCAACTCGCGCGGATCTTGTGTTTGGTTCAAACTCTATCTTGCGTTCTTACGCGGAAGTTTATGCTCAGGATGATAACCAAGAGAAGTTTGTCAAAGACTTCATCGCTGTCTGGACGAAAGTGATGAATGCTGACAGGTTCGATTTGGTTTAACGAACTAATTCTGTCAAATACAGACTGAGTAATCAGTGTTCGTGTTTAAAAGCCAGCAGTATCTCTGCTGGCTTTTTGCGTATCCATGTCAGACATTTTTTATTTGTATAACGTTGCTTGAATGAAAATCGTAACGGCAGATATGTATCGCTTTATCTTACCCAAATACACTTTTTGAACGATTGGTAACGTTCCCTTTTTATTCTGAGTTAAACCAATGTGAGTTCGTTGTTGCGTATGAAATTTGATCGATATTTAAATTACCAAATTTATTGTCATAAAAATGCCAGTTTTTAGTCAATAAATCAGTTGCTTATAAAGAAGTGGCTAATGTATCTAAACAATTTTATTGTAACCGGATCCAAGTCAGTTTCATTAAGGGTTTGTTAGCTACGTGTATTCATATATAAAGGCGTTCGGATGTCTGACTATTGTCAGAGTTTTATATCCTTAATCTTATTGATCTTGAATTGTCATTTTTCGTTGTTATGCTTTTTCGCGTGGTTAGCAAAGGCTTACCCACACTCAGTTCATCATCTCTTCTCTTGTAGGATGCATGACTGAAAAGGCAAAACCTCCGAAAGGGGGTGACGCAAAGTCTCCGATCTAACGGACATTTCCTATGATAGCGGGACCGCCAGTTTTGTATTTCGACTTATTAAATTCGTTCGATTTTTAGTATCAAACTCTTTGGTCTGATATTTACATTCACGGATGCATTCAGTCATTTGTTGATTCTGTTTGTCTGTGAATGGCTAAGTTTTACCTAATTTCGGGAACGTTACCGAAATTGGTGTGGTTTTTAGATGATTTCGAATGGGTTATGCCGTTGATAGTTTGTGACATTTCTGAGGGTTAACCACTTCTGGAAAATTGAATATTTTGAGAATTTTATTAACAGAGGTAAGTAAAATGCGTTCGACAAAAATGAAAGCGGGAGTCCCTATTTTAGGGATTTTAATGGGAACAGCGGCAAGTCAGTTAGCTTTTGCAGCACAACTTCAACCTGGTCCAGAGCCAACGTTACACACTCAAGAAGCTTACGCTCCTGAGAGTAATTTTACGGCTAAATGGACCCGTGCTGATGCTCGTCAGCTCAAGCGTATGTCTGATCCAATGGCTGGGTCACGTGAGAACTCTATGCCACAAGAGTACACGATGCCGAGCGTCCCTCAGGATTTTCCTGACATGTCCAATGAGCAGGTATGGGTATGGGATTCATGGCCACTGACTGATGCGGATGCCAACCAATATAGCGTGAACGGACAGGAGATTATTTTCTCACTTGTTGCGGATCGAAGCCTAGGTTTTGATGAACGACACCAGTATGCGAAGATCGGCTACTTCTATCGTCCAGCGGGTATTCCAGCAGAGGAACGCCCAGAAAACGGTGGCTGGACTTATGGTGGCCTTGTTTTTGACGAAGGTGTCACCGGACAAATCTTTGAGGATCAGTCATACAGTCATCAGACGCAATGGTCTGGCTCTGCCCGAATTTTCCCAGGTGGTGAAGTCAAACTTTTCTTTACCGATGTTGCGTTCTATCGTGACTCAAACGGCAATGACATCAAGCCATATGACCCACGCATTGCACTCAGTGTCGGTAAGATACACGCGAATAAAAATGGCGTAAAATTCACCGGATTCGATAAGGTGATTAATCTTCTGGAAGCTGACGGTACCTACTATCAGACGGCTGAACAAAACCCTTACTTTAACTTCCGTGACCCGTTTACGTTCGAAGATCCTGCTCATCCAGGCGAAACCTTCATGGTCTTTGAAGGTAACTCAGCAATGGAAAGGGGCTCGGCGAAGTGTACCGAGGAAGATCTAGGTTATCAGGATGGTGACCCGTACGCTGAAACAGTCAGAGATGTGAATGCATCGGGTGCGACATTCCAGATTGGTAACGTTGGTTTAGCGCGAGCGACGAATGATGACCTTACAGAGTGGGAGTTTTTACCACCGATCCTTTCGGCGAACTGTGTTACTGACCAGACCGAACGCCCTCAGATCTATCAAAAAGATGGTAAATACTACCTATTCACTATCAGCCACAGCACGACGTTTGCAAGTGGTATCACTGGTCCGGAAGGGGTGTATGGCTTTGTAGGTGATGGTATCCGTAGTGATTACCAACCACTGAACCAAGGTTCAGGTCTTGTACTTGGTAACCCAACCAACCTGAACTTCTACCCAGGAACGCCTTACGACCCAGATTACAACCAGCCAGCAGGTCACTTCCAGTCTTACTCACACTATGTGATGCCTGATGGGTTGATTCAATCATTCATCGATACTATCGGCGTTAAAGAAAACTTCCGACGTGGTGGTACTTTGGCTCCAACAGTGAAAGTCCTGATTGATGGTGACACTACTGAAGTCGATTACTCTTACGGGACGAGTGGGCTAGGTGGCTGGGCAGATATCCCTGCAAATGTAAACGTTAATCCGAGCGGCGTGATCCAGAAAACGCTTAAATAGAATTCCTGAAGTTGTACATGTCATCAATCAGAGGGGCGGGCATTCCGCCCCTCTATGATAATAAGAAGGATTATGCGCTTTAAACTTAACTCACTGACGGGCATAACACTTGTCACTGTTGCCTGTGCTTCATTTGCATTGTTTACTGCCAGTCTCTCACTTTCTGGCGTTGAATTAGCGTCTGCGAGCTCGTCTCAATTTACTCGCCCTTCAGAATGGTCCCCTTATCGGCCAGCTATACATATTACTCCCAACAGACATTGGATGAATGATCCTCAGCGTCCTTTCTTTATCGATGGTGTCTGGCATTTCTACTATCTCTACAACGCTGATTACCCAAATGGGAATGGGACGGCGTGGTATCACATGACATCTAAAGACCTAGTCCATTGGCAGGAACATGGTGTAGCTATTCACAAATATAAAAATGGTCTTGGCGATATTCAAACGGGGAGTGTCGTCGTTGATACCAAAAATACAGCGGGCTTTGGTGCCGGAGCGATTATTGCTATTGCGACTCAGCAACACGACGGTGTACAGCGTCAGTCACTCTTTGTCTCAACCGATGGTGGTTACCACTTTAAAGAGTATGACGATAACCCAATCATGGATAACCCAGGGGCTGAACATTGGCGTGATCCCAAGGTCATTTGGGATGAGGAGAACCTTCAATGGGTAATGGCGCTTGCGGAAGGGCACAAAATTGGCTTCTATACCTCTTCAGATCTTAAACACTGGACATATCAATCCGATTTCCAGCGTGATGATCTTGGTCTTCTCGAGTGTCCTGATCTGTTTCAACTCTCGCTTGATGGTGATCCTAATAACATTCGCTGGGTGCTTGCATCCGGAGCGAATGGTTTCAGAATAGGAAAAACGACGGGCACGGCTTACTGGATTGGAAGCTGGGATGGAAAGCGCTTTATACCAGAAAGTGAAGAACCACAGTGGCTGGACGCAGGAGCTGATTTTTATGCGATGGTGTCGTGGCAAGATTCCAATTTAGGTGCTGACCAGCGTCTTGAATCTCGCTACGCGATTGGCTGGCTTAACAATTGGGGTTATGCCAACGAGTTGCCCACTAAAGCATGGCATGGAGCCGCGAGTTCTATTGTTCGTCAAATAAAACTGCGTACTGTAGATGGAACCCCAGTCCTTTTCTCCCAGCCGATTGAGGCAATAGCAGGGCTTGAAGGCGATGCTTATACTCGCTCGGCCGTTGAAGTATTAGAGTCATCGAACACAAGTTTCCCTAAGCCGATATCTGACGCTTACCGCCTTAAAGTCGATCTTGACGCACACTCAAACGCTAGTGAGTTCCAGTTACAACTCAAAGGAAAGGACGGTCATTTTGCCATTGTAGGGTATGACTTCGAACACGAAACAGTGTTTATCAGACGCGATAGGGATGCAATAGCAAGCTCAATGCCTGATGTATATCGTGAGGAACGTAAAGCGGTAGTTCGTGCCCATAACAGTATCGTAAAACTAGACATCATTGTCGATACGTTCTCCATCGAGGTCTTTGTTAACGATGGTGAGATGTCGCTGTCTAATCTGATATTTGGAACTCAGGACGCCAATGAGCTTACGGCGGTATCTGTTGGAGGAACCACCGTACTCCGTAACCTAGAACTTACGCCACTGAAGGTTACTCCGATTCAGCGTTACTCTGGTGAGGGTGCGAAGAAATAAGAGTTTAATTTGGCAAGCTAAAAGAGCGTGATGGCTTGCCATAATTTGTTCACATTTGCCTCAGAGTCGCTAAACCGACTAACTAAAACATTCCGGCAATTAAGACTAACGCAAAAATAACAGCCAACATAACCAGAAAAAATTTCATCATTAATCCAAGATCATTACTACCACCACGTGGTGGTTTATTGCAGCAGCTCATGGTTGGTCCTTTGTTACTGAGAAATGTCGATCTGATGATAATGGTTACCCTTGGGGGAAGGTAAAGGGGAGCTCTCAGGTAAGTCTACCTTTACAGAAATACTAGAGACTAATGAAGATCGACACTGATATCGCTCAGTAGACATTCCTGATGATGTGGCCCGCCGATAAACTCGGCTTGTCCCCGAATTTGGCTGCCGACCGTTAGCTCGTCGACGTTGTCAAAGGTGAAACAGTCTAAATGGGAGCCTAGCTCGGTAAAGCAAGGGCCAAACTGACGATCGACCTGCTCGATGAGTAAACGTACCCGATGCTTACCATTATCACTCTGGCTAATTGCCAGCACCTGGCCGGTTAGGGTGGATTGATTGGGGGCTGCCGAAACTCCGCTCATAGTTGGCTCCGTAAAAAATAACAAGATGCACACCAGCAGTGTAGAAGGTGTGCATCGGCTTGTTAAGTACCCGTTCAATTCTACTTCTTAGCTCGGGTGGATTTTTTCTTCTCAGCGACCGGTTGTTCTTTCGGTTCGGGGATGGCGTCACTGGTCAACTCCGCATCCATGAACTCGTCTGGCATGGGTACATGCTCACCAAGCTCATCGGAAAATGCCATTTCAACCATATCCGGTTGCGGAGCCACACTTAGGTCGCTTACTTCTTCGTGAAAGAAGTCTTCAGGACCTGGTGCGGGCACGTCGTCAAACGCAGCCGCTTCGTTGAACTCAGCAGAACCGTTGGGTGCCGGTGCACTCAGCTCATCGTGACTCTCTGCAACTTCTTCAACGCCTGTAGGGGGAGGACCGTCGTCTGTGACGAATGCCTGAGCCGATGTCTGAACATCAGGTTGTGACTCAGTAATATTGATATTAATAGTCTGTGCCATAGCAGCCCCCTAGAAATAAAGGATGGTGATTTGACTGGTACTGTCTTCAATGGTGCCGGATACAGTTTTACCGCTGCCTTTTGCGGCATTGAGCATCATAAACATATTAGTTGAGCTGTCGGTATTGCTAGGCTTAATTTTCCGCCAGCCGATGGTATCGATATACCCCCAGACATTTTTTGAGTGTGGAGTCGAATAGGTACGAAGAATTTTTTTGTTAGAAAAGTTCATGAGTATTTCTCCTAATTCATGTATGCGGCATAAATTTTACTACCGTCGATTTGTACCGAGACGGGTCTATCGAAGGCTCGCGCGTTTACCAATAGATTGAATACATTACTGACGCCATCATTGCTGATACCATCTATTTTCCGCCAGCCGATTCCTGCGAGGTAGGCCCAGCAATTGTTCGTATGAACGGTGGCATACGTGCGTGAAACCGCGACGTTGTGCTTCCATTCTTTCGCCGCTGCACCACCGACATTGACGTTAGCCGTGATATTGTTGCTCACGCGAGTAATATCGCTGACGGTTACCTTGGAGTCGGCACCGCTGTAGCTTTTGCTGTTGGGTGTCGAGGTATTGGAGAAGCGATTATTGCTGCCCGATGGATACGGGTCGTTACTGTCGCCTGAGTTAGCGTTGGTATTGAGATGGCGTTGCCCATCAGCTTGCTCAATATCGACCAGATAATGGCTTTCATCGGTGTTGTTGGTTTTGTTTTCATCGACATGCTCGATGATCATCCCCTCGCCGGGTAAGTATTGATCGTAACCGCTTTTTTGACGGTTGCTGAGCAGGAAGTACTCCTTGCTGTTGACGCTACCAATCGGAAGCTTGTAAACCTGTGCGTTGTCGCTGTAGGGGTTGAGGTTAATAGCCTGGGCACTGTTGAAGATCACCCCAGGTGTGACCCACCCAGCTTGTACCTTACACCAAGCGGTCGGGTGCGCTGGGGTATTACCGCCATTGTTCCAGCTGCCGCCCGCCATTAAATCCCAGCTACCAGTACCGCGACTTGAATAGTCGGTGTCGTATAGATCTGGCCATCCCATTAGCAGATGCCCTAATTCGTGCGACATGACGCCGACCCTGCCATTTTCTGGTGCCATAAAATAACGATCGACCACCACTCCATCTACGTTCTTGGCTGCGGCGCTCTATACCATCCGGCTGTTGGACCGCTGCCGGATACTTGGCCCTGTACATCTAACTTGTTGTAGGACACTTCGCGATAGTATTCACGCATACTGTTGCCACCGAGTGAAAACAGCAGGTTATTAAAGTGACTCTGTGGTTGCGTGGCGGTTTTATCTGAAAAGTCGACGAGCAACACCAGCGCTCGTCGCACTCCGGTTACCGGAGCCGACTCAAGAGTGTGGTTATGAGAGCGGGTTTTTGCCGGGCGTCCGGTGATAAGCGTATAAGTACGCATATCAAGCAAGTCGACCTGATCGACCTGGTCCAGTAGGCTACCGTGTAAGAAAGCATCCTTGGACTTGTCTATCTTGTTATGCAGATCCGGGTCCGGAGGCATAATACATAAGTCTCTACACATAATATAAATTCCTTTTGCCATTATATTACGTTCGATTTCTGGTTATCTTTTAACTGCTTGGCCAGAACGATAGCACGTGCTTACAAGGGCAAGCTCGTTACCAAATGAAGCAGCTGATTCAGTCTTAAATAAGAACATGTCTTGTAAGATTCACGTTACTACTCCACCTGTCCCTGCGTTGGCAGAGATGTCTCAAACTCTTCTTATTTATACTTTACTCAACTGCGCGCATAAAGCTTTGGTCAAGACAATCGGCAAGTCAAATACAGCAAGGGCTACAGCCTAGTTTGGCAAGACAGAAGGGGCTTTGAAAACGAGCTAAAATGAGCGGTTAAGAACGATAATATTGAGTAAGTGTGTAAATACTCACTAACAATGAGGCGACGTAAAAATAAAAGATATTTTTTAAGTAATTGCTAGTTGTTAAAAGGAGAGCTTTTAAATGCGCAAAGTTGCATGTTGGTGAATGTGTAGAGGTTTGTTTAACTTTTTGCGTGATTCCAGACTGCTCGCATCTAATATAAAAATAGTATCACTATCGTGATTAATTTTCTGTTTGCTCAGATTGTTATAATACGAAAAAATTTATCTGATTTTTTTGTTGAAAGCAGGTGATTATTCGAGTGTGTTTGGGGGAATGGATTCCTCAACTATACGCTATTTTCTAGCTAAGTAGAGGCAGTCCTGATTACACTGCCAGCGTCTAAGAATAGCGTTGTAAAAAGGTGGACCGATGCTCCACCTTATTCAAAATAGTCTGAACAGATCGAAACAAACTTAGTCTTGGGAGCTAAGTTTTGCATTGAGCTCAGCATAAGTGTGCAGGAGCTCTGTCAGCGTCTTAACCCACACAAATACATCCGTCGGGGTGTTTTCAAGCAACTTTTCTACTTGCTCACAATGGGTTTCAAGTGTGATGGCTTCTTCCAAACGAAATGAGATCGCATAGAAATGCCAAAGGATCAGGCGTGTCATTCTCTCGCTGTTTTGCTTCGCGTTCTCGGAGTCATCAAAAGCTTGTTGGACTTCACTTAGCGCAATAGCCGTCATACGCAGCATCGCATCGAGGCGGGCAGACAACATACGGTCTTCACTATCCACTTCTTCTTGATCAAAAGTAAACAGCTCATTCATCACGTCTTCTGGCACCATTTTGCTGATCATGCGAGCACTAAACTCTTCCAACTCATGACGAGGCATGGTTACAAGGCAATCGAAGGTGTAATCACGAAGCATAAAATCACTCTAGTTTGGTAATAAGTTTCAGTCCTTGCATTCTAAGTGCTGAGATTTCGATTACCACTGTTTATTCTCGTTTGGGAGTGACTTTTATTGTGAGTAAAAGAACGCAGAAGTGTACGAATTTAGAGCAAAGCGCACCATTAAAGTGCTTTTAGTAGCAATGAATTCGCTCCAGGTAAGTCTTTTCTTTTACTCTGTTTTGATACTCGAGCGGGGTAACATTCACTAGCTTCTTAAACTCTCGAAGGAAGTGGGGTTGGTCGCTGAAACCTAAATCTGTCGCTAGATTAGAAAACGTGAGATTGCTGCTGTGATTGATATCGTAAACGGCTGACTGGCAACGAATAGCGCGGCTAAATCCTTTCGGCGTCAGTCCAATATCATTTTTGAACATACGCTGCAAAGTTCGGCAGGTATATCCTGAAAACCTCTCCAGTTCCTGAACTTGGATATTCCCTTTGTGCTGGCAAATTTTGGCGACGATTTGTCGGGTCACGTTCGTCGAATCTCGTGGGCTTTTCCTAGTGAGAAACTGGCTTACTGCTTCAACTTGATTCGAAAAATCTTTTGCTGCTAAAACGTAGTCAATGAGTTCATTGGAGTGAGGCATAACATCTTGTAAACAATATTCTTTGTTCGTGAGTTCTCCTGCTGAGGCCTGTAAAAAATCGGGCTTAACTCCTGGATTAAAGCGGACACCGAAATAGCGATGGCCCCGTTCAAATAGTACTGACGAAGCCTCTAATCTCGTACCACAGACTAACGCACCGGAAGTGTCTGCATCGCAGTCAAAGACGATATCGATACACCCATCTGGAATAGCAGTCGTTGAGGATTCTGAACTTCCGGCTTTAAAGCTGTAGAAGTGAGACACTTCGGGGTTGCTGGTTGATAGACGCGTAAGAAACTGCTCTGAACTCAAAACAAACCAAGGCTGTTTTGAGTGAATCCCCGAAATATTGAACATCATTGATGAAGCCACCATTCACTTCTCCTCACTGCTCAGCGATAAGCCGCCAAAGTAAGCAAGTAAAGCAAGCAAGGTGCCATATTTTCGCCAGATGCCTCCTGTTCCCCAATGTCGCAAAAATTCAATACGCCAAGAACATTGCTCAATAGTATCGAAAGCAATGGCTCAAGAAGGAAACCGCCAGATTCACATATAACGGATTTCTTGAGCACATTGATGAATGCATGAAGCAGCAAACAAAAAACTATATGGATATAGGTGGCGTTATGTCAGACAGCACAAAAATTGATTTTATCTACCTTTCAGAGCAGGACATGATTAAAGCGGGTGTAACGGATATGCCTGCGTGTGTCGACACCATGGAAGAGATGTTCGCACTGCTCCAAAAAGGTGACTACCGAATGGCAGGTGCGAACAATGATTCGCACGGCGCAATGGTGACATTTCCTGATGAGTCCCCTTTCGCGAACATGCCTAAACCCACCGCTGACCGACGTTTGATGGCGATGCCTGCATACCTTGGCGGTGATTTCCAGACTTGCGGAGTGAAGTGGTATGGCTCGAACATCGCCAACCGAGAGAAAGGTCTGCCGCGTTCAATCCTGATGTTCATCCTCAACGATATTGAAACCAGTGCTCCACTTGCCTATATGTCGGCAAACTTGCTTTCTGCGTATCGCACAGGCGCAGTACCCGGAGTGGGCGCGCGCCACCTTGCGAGAAAAGATGCCAAAGTGATTGGTTTGCTTGGCCCTGGCGTAATGGGCAAAACCACCGTCGCCGCCTTTATCGCAGCCTGCCCGCAGGTCGATACCATCAAAATTAAAGGTCGTGGCAAAAAGAGCCTGGACAGCTTTATGACTTGGCTCGCCGCTTCTTACCCTCAAATCACCAATGTTCAGATTGTCGATACCGTAGAAGAGGCGGTTCGAGATTCCGATCTGGTGACTTATTGCAACTCAGGAGAGACCGGTGATCCGACTACTTATCCGGAAGTGAAGCGCGAGTGGGTAAAACCGGGGGCATTTCTTGCGATGCCAGCCAGCTGTCGTCTCGATGAAGGGATGGAAAAGTCTGATGTTCGCAAAGTAATGGATAACAGAGGGCTGTATGAGGCGTGGTTTGAAGAGGTACCCAAGCCGACTCACAACATCATCCCTCTGGTTGGAATGCGCTTTATGGACATGATCGACGCTGAAAAAATGTCTGCAAGTGAACTGGAAGATCTGGGTGAGATTGTCGCAGGTGTTACTCCGGGGCGCAAAAACGACGAAGAAATCATCGTGATGTCAGTGGGTGGCATGCCAGTCGAAGATGTGGCTTGGGCAACCAAAATTTACCGCAACGCTGTTGAGAAAGGCATTGGTGTTTCGCTGAATTTATGGGATGAGCCAGTACTTAGCTAAATCGAGTGGCATAACAGAACAAAGGAAATGTAGAGATGGCAAAAATAATCAAGGTAAAAACTGGCTCCCGATTCGAAGAGATTGCGAGTTACTCACGTGTCGTGACTGTCGATAACTGGATATTCGTCTCCAACACTGCGGGAAGAAACCCGGAAACCAACGAAATGCCAGACGATGTGTTCGAGCAAACTGATCAGGTGTTTCTCAACATTGAGCGGGCTCTTGCGGCTGTAGACGCGAGCTTGGGCGATGTCGTGACGTCAAAAGTGTTCATTCAAAATCCAGACGACGTCGGCGCTGTGATGGAACACATCGGCAGCAAGTTTAAAGGAATCGATCCTACGACCACAGTCACGTGTCCTCCTCTGGGCTCAAGTATTTACAAAGTTGAGTTGGAAGTGACGGCTTACCGAGGCGCTTCAAAGAGCGATACCGAACATCGGATTATCGGCTAACAAGGCAGATTCTTATCATTTTAACCTGAGCTTGGAACAAGCAAATCGCTGAGTTTTTGATGGCTCGAGTTCAGGTTACTAAAGGGATGTAGACATGATAAAAACACTCGAAATTGTAGAGACACCAAACGAGCTACCAGCATCGACCAGCGTCGTGATTATTGGTGGCGGCATTGTTGGTATTAATGCGGCACTGACATTAGCTGAGAGAAACATTCCAGTTGTTGTGATTGAAAAAGGCTTTGTTGGCGCGGAGCAATCTTCACGCAACCTAGGTTGGATACGTAAAACCAATCGTCATGCGGACGATGTTCCTTTGGCACTCGCTTCTGACCAGCTATGGGCGGGTATGTCAGAAAGAATCAACCGTGATGTGGATTACAAACAAAGCGGCATTATGTTCCTGGCTGATAACGAAAAGCAGATGGGCGCTTATGAGTCGTGGCTTGAATCGGTTAAGTCGCTTTCTCTGGACTCCAAGCTTCTGAGTGCGGAAGAAATCAAAGCGATGGTGCCAGGCGGTGAAGGCAAATGGCTGGGTGGAATCTATACCGCCTCGGACGGCAGAGCTGAACCTTCCATCGCCACCAGTGCGATGGCGAGAGCTGCGATTGAGAAAGGTGCGGTCATTATTCAGAACTGTGCGGTGCGCAATTTGTCTTTGTCAGGAGGGAAAGTCAGCGGGGTGGTTACAGAAAAGGGTGAGATTCGTTGTGAGCAAGTACTGCTGGCTGGCGGGGCGTGGTCTAAAGCTTTCTTGAGTCACCACGGTGTATCTTTGCCTTCGTTGCCTTTGATTTGTTCCGTGATGCGTTCTAAGCCGATGAACGGCCCGACGGACATCGCCGTTGCGGGACCAGATTTTTCATTTCGTAAACACTTGGATGGTGGCTTTGTCATCATGCAGCGCGGCGCGATAGAAGCACGCCTCACACTCGATCACTTCTTGATTGGACACCGTTATTTAGGACAGCTGAAACAGCAACGCGATGCGCTGAGAATTTCGGTCGGGCGACATTTCATCGAAGATCTTAAAGCTTCAAAACGCTGGTCACGCAACAAATCTTCCATGTTCGAACAGATTCGCGTAATGAATCCGGATCATAACTCTGGATTAAACCAAGAAGCACTGAGAAATCTGCGCAAAGCATGGCCTGACTTTGAGCAAGCTGAAATTGCTGAAGAGTGGGGAGGGCTGATTGATATTACACCAGATTCCAAACCCGTTATCGACACACTGGACGCGATACCTGGGTTGACTATTGCTACCGGGTTTTCGGGTCATGGGTTTGGTACAGGGCCAGCCGCAGGGATGCTCGCGGCCGACCTGATAAGTGGCACGACACCACTTATTAACCCTGAGCCATACCGGTTTGACCGATTGTAGTTGGTTATCTTGATTTAACTAATCTAAGGAATAGAAATATGAACGAAGTAGTCAACACTAACAACATTCATATAGCTGAAGGATCAGCGACTAAGAATCAAAAGTTAAAGATTGGACTTGGAACAATGATGGCGATTTGTATCGGCCTGGTTATTGTTCAGGGTGCCATGATCTCGGCGACTCAGGGCATTGGCCTCGGTGGTATGGCGTTTGTTGCCGCTATGTTCGCCGCCTTTATCCTCGCCCAGTTTAATGCGATGAGCTTTGCGGAACTGTCTTTGATGTTTCCGCAGGAGGGGTCGCTTGCGACCTACACACAAAAAGCCATCGGCCACTTTCCTGCTATTGTCGCGGTATTTGCTGGTTATGTCGTGGTGTCCGTGCTGGCACTGCCGGTTGAGTTGTTCTTAGTCGACGCCATGCTAAGTGAGCTATTACCGGGTGTATTACCTGAAAAAGTGGTGCCTTTAGGTATCCTTGTTTTGCTTAGTGCCACAAACATGGTGGGCGCAGATGTTTTTGCTCGAGTTCAAAACCTGCTGGCATTTATTCTGGTCGCAGCGCTTATTCTTGTCGGATTGTGTGCGATCACCGGATTAAGTGAGCCACATCCCGAGTTATCAGGTACGACGGTGGATTGGAGTTTTGGTGGTGTCATAGATGGCAGTTTTGTCGGCTTGATTGCACTCGCAATGTGGCTGATGGTCGGCGTCGAGTTTATTTGCCCGATGATCAAAGAGGTGAAAAATCCTGTTAAGAATATCCCCCGTTCTATGCACCTTTCTTTGTTGTTGATCTTCCTAATATTTCTCGCTTTTGCCTACGGAGCCAGCCTTTATCTCAACGTGGATACACTAGTGGGCTCACCAATCCCATATCTTGATTACATCAATGCTGTCTTCGGGCAAGCTGGTTTAGTGATTGCAACAGTGATGGCGCTGGCCGCAACCTGTAGTACCGTGAATACTATTTTGGCCTCTATCCCAAGAATGCTGCACGGAATGGCGATGCAAGATCAGGCATTCCCGCAGTTTAAAGCGCTTAATCGCTTTGATGTGCCTTGGGTAGGCATCGTGGTGATGGCTGGTTGTACCTCCATTCCGTTCTTGTTCCTCGATATCGATTCACTGATTGTGTTGGTGATTGCGGCAACCACAAGCTGGTTACTGGCTTACATGGTGGCTCATATCAATGTCATCGTATTGCGTAAACGTATGCCGGAACACAAGCGTCCGTACAAAACGCCTTTCTACCCGCTGCCGCAGATCTTAGGGATTATCGGGATGGGTTATGTCGCGCTGAATAACTCACCTTCACCGGAGATGACATCGTTGGTTTACACCATTACTGGAGGCATTTTGGCTTTAGTGATAGCGATAAGTGTTGTTTGGGTGAAGTTTTACATGAAACGTAAACTGTTTGAACCAGACATGAAGTAGCGAAACCTCGCGTTTAAACGTTAAGTGTATAAAAGTGAATTAAGAATAGAAGGACGCAAGTAATGCGTCCTTTTGGTTATATATAGACACTTTTACAAATTACGTAGAAATTTCATCTGAACTATATTTGATGAGACTAAACAACAATGATGATGGTTGACTAACCGACTGAGATTAGCTTTTCATCAACATAATTAAAAACATCAATCTTATTAAAACCATTAATGGATTAATTTCTCAGGAAAAGAAAAGGATTGTGAATTTTTATCAGATCTAACGTATAAAACTCACTGTTAAAATACATACGGATGAATAATAACCTTCGATTTGGCGGTTTTGTAATAACTATCTGAAAAACATGTAGTTACAAGTATGGAATTTATAATTCCAAAAATGAGGCATTCTCTTTCTATAGAGAGGTAATTTGTTAATTTAGTTTGATTTTTGAGCGAAATGGCATGCATTTATGCGTCTTGTGAATTAATGGTGTTGAAATTAATTAGCAAGTGTAATGTGGCTGGATTATATAAATGTCATTTATGACAGAGATAAATTTGAGTTGTTAATTAAAAACCTGCATTCATATAACATGTAATTTCATTCTTATTACTAGTTGTTCCTTGTTTTAATTAAATCACACATTATTGACTCAGTTAATTGATTATTTTATTTCGATAACTATCGATTTTAATTTTATATCGAATAATTGAATAAAGGCAGAAAAATATATGAAACTAAAAGTAGCAACGCTAGCAATTCTTGTGGCTGGTGGTATTTCGGCAGCAAATGCAGCGGACTTAGATCAAAATATCGATAAATCTGGATTTTGGCTGGGTGCAGCAGCTGGTATGGATCTATCTGATACTGATGCTGGAGAAAGCGAAGTACTGAGCCCTAAACTTGAAATGGGTTACGATTTCGGCAAGCATTTTGGTCTTTACGGCAGCTACGATTACATGCATAACCTAAGCGATGCAGAACTACACCTTGGCACATTAGGCGTGAAAGGAAATTTGTACTTCACTGACAACTTGTCGATGTTCGGTAAGCTTGGTGCAACGTACATCTTTGCTGATGGAAGCGAACTAAAAACTGACAGCTTTAGTGGTACTGCAGGTGTGGGTCTTGAATACCAACTGACTAATGCTGTAACGACAAAAATCGGTTACGACTACTACAACAACCTTGAAGCGAAAAATGGCCATGACCTTGACCTAAGCCAAGTGTACTGGGGCATGACGTACAAATTTGGTCAGCCTGAAACGCCTCTAGTCGTTGAAGAAAAAGTTGAAGTGCCAGTAGAAGTCGTAAAAGAAGTGACGCAGACTTCTCGCTCTACTTACACATTGCCTTACCAGGTGGGTCAGGTTGATGTAAATGACTACGGTCGTTACAACCTTGATGAAGTGATCACGACAATGCGCAGCAACCCTGAGTTGACTGCTGAAATCGTAGGCCGTACAGATGCGACTGGTTCTGCTGCTACCAATGAACGTGTTTCAACGCAGCGTGCAGAGCATGTTGCCCAATACATGATCGACCAAGGTATTGAAGCTGAACGCATTCACACTTCTGGTGTTGCAGATCAACAGCCTTTAACGAATGGTAGTAACGCACAACTTGAGCGTTCTGTTCAGATCACGTTGAACTAACACAAATTCCTACAGCTCTACGAGGCGAGTCGTGTACTCGCCTCTTTGTTATACAGGAAAGAGTAATCCGTCTTTTTTTGGGACGGTTTATACGTTCTGGGGCTGGGAGTTTTGTAAATTGATCTACCGTGTCGTCGGAGTCTTCCTGAAATAAAAAACTACCTTCGTCTGAAGGTAGTTTTCTAGAGACTCAAAAGCAGTCTTATTGCTTTACTTGAACTGCAATGATGTCTCGCTTTCTTTACCGTCGTTTTTGGCTGACAACAACGTTGATACAACAATCACGAGTGTGGACATCAGGAATCCTGGCACGACACCAAAGATATCAAAAATACCTCCGTCCAAAATTTCCCAAACTAATGCAATGGCTGCACCTGTTATCATTCCAAAAATAGCGGCCGCTTTGGTCATCGCTGGCCAGAACAAGCTCAGTAAGATGACAGGACCAAAGGCTGCACCAAATCCACCCCAAGCGAAGGCAACCATGCTTAATAGTGTTTGATCCGCTTTGTTGAATGCCAGCGCAAGGCCAATCAGTGCGACGGCAATGACACCAAGGCGTGCAACCAGTAACACTTCTTTGTCAGATGCATTTTTGCGCAAATAGGTTTTGTATAAGTCTTCAGAGATAGTGGTTGAACACACAAGCAGCTGCGAGTCTATGGTGCTCATAATTGCTGCCAGAACACCCGCAATAATCAGTCCAGCAACCAGTGGATGATAAAACGCCTGTGCCAATGCAATAAATACCGTTTCTGCATTATCAAGCTTTGGCTCAAAATAGTATGACCCGAGCACGCCAACAACGACTGCAGACATCATGGTTATGGTTGACCAGACCATGGCAATTCGGCGAGAAACTTTCACGTCTTCTACGCTGCGTACGCTCATAAAACGAACGAGCACGTGAGGTTGCCCTAAGTAACCAATACACCAGCCACTGAGAGATAAAAGACCCAAGAACCAGCCATTAGATGGTTTTAAGCTTTCCAGTGAAATCTCACTCATGATTTGGCTGTAGCTTACGCCTTGCTCTGGTGCACTATACAGGAAGAACAAACTTAAAGCGGTAATGAAGAGCGATAGCGCCATCATTAACCCTTGGAAAAAGTCCGTCCAGCATACTGCAAGGTAACCTCCCATGAAGGTGTAAGAGACGATAACAACTGAGCCAATAATTAGGGCTGATTCGTAACTTAAGCCGAACGTACTTTCAAAGAGTACCGCTCCACCACTGAGTCCCGCTGCTACGTAAAGGGTAAAAAATAGCAAAGTGACGAGCGAGGACGTAAGTTGAAGAACATTGGTATTGTCTTTAAAGCGGTTGTGTAAATATTCTGGAATCGTCTGAGCATCGTTTAGTTTTTCTGTCTCTAAACGCAGCCTAGGTGCGATTAGCTTCCAGTTGAGATAAACACCCATCAGGGTAAATACAATTATCCATACGGATCCGAGGCCGCCAGCATAAAGCGCCCCCGGTAAACCCATCAACGCCCAACCACTCAGATCAGAAGCCCCTGAGCTTAATGCCGCAACACTTGGTGGTAGATTACGAGAACCTAATATGTAATCGGATACCGTATTCGTTTTTCTGTAGAAGTAGTATCCAATGGCCAGCATTCCCAGTAGATAGAGAATGAAGGCTGTATATAGATAACCCATAGACATTCCTCCCTGAATGTAGTTGTTTGTTATTTAAGGGGCGCTGAGATTAGTAGCTTGATGAGCCATCTCCAGAAAGGTTGTGTCTTTCTGTGCCTTTTAGTGGTGGGTTAAACACAGAGACTAGAATCATGTCGTTTGTCTCTGAAGCTCGCAGGTAGTGCTTATCATGCTTATCCAAAACATAAATATCGCCTTGAGAGATTTTGTAGACATTGCCTTCCATGTCTTCAACTTCGCCATCGCCAGCAATGCAGTAACATGCTTCTAGATGGTTTTTGTATTCAAGGATTGACTCTGAACCTTGTGCAACAACGGTGTGGCAAACGGTAAAGCCCATGCCGTCTTGCTCAGTAAGCAGTCGGTGGCTCGTACCGTTACCCCAATCAACAAAGTAATCACTCGTCGCTACGTCTTTTAAACTTCTTACAAACATGTGTTTTCCTTATGAAATTAATTCACCAATCCTGTTGGCTTTGGCTGGTTTTTGTTACGAAAACAATGCTATCACTTGAGTTTTTTGTAAACAAATGATGAAATCTAGATTAAATGATGAGAAAAAGTTGACTATTGATGAGTAAAAATAAAGGGTTTTTGGTACCTCCTCTTAATGCTCTAAAAGCATTTAATTGTGCAGCAAAATATGAGAATTTTTCTAAAGCCGCCGAGGAGTTACACGTAACGAGTACGGCTATCAGCCATCAGATATCAAACCTCGAAGAGTGGTTTGGAGTTGAGTTATTCAAGAAAAAGGGCAGGAGCGTGATGCTGACCCAAACCGGACATGAGCTTAAGCATAGAACTGGGCGTGTTTTTGATGAGCTCGCGGATATAGCGACGGATTTTAAAGTCAGAGGCAGGAAAAGTTCGTTAGTCGTCGGGTGTATTCCTTCGATTGCAACTCGGTGGCTGGTTCCAAACCTGAAAAGTTTTACCAAGCTCTACCCAGACGTTGAAGTGCAGGTTCTATACGTGGATATGCGGGATCAACTGGCGGGAAGTACCTATGATGTACTCATCACCTACATCGAGCAGGAATCGGATGATGTGATTGAAATTCCATTCATCTCAAGGAACACCTATGCAGTCTGCAGCCCGAAGTTTTTGGAAGAATATGGCCCGTTTGATGAACCTAAAGACTTACTCCGTTCCGAGGTTATTCACGATGAAAACAAAGATGGTTGGACAGAGTGGTTCAAATTGGCGGGAGTCGATGTGGAGGGAGGGCTTCCAGGTAACACCTATGCCGATTTTAACTTACTCGTGATTTCCGCTATCGCAGGCCATGGCGTCGCACTTTGCCCTATTGATGCCTTCCGGGAAGAAATCAAAAGAGGCGATTTAGTTACTCTTTTTGATATCGCGAGTAATACCGATAAGTTTTACAACATCTGCAAAAGGAAAGATGCATCCAAAGACGTGATGTCTTTTGTCGAGTGGTTTGTCGATGTGTGTAAGTAAAATGCGCTAGGGTGATATCGGAGCGTTTAGATTTTGCTTGTGGCGAAGGATTAATTTGCTGTTTTCTCAAAGAAAAAAGCTCCCAGTGTTGGGAGCTTTTGTGTTCTATCTCTATTTGCTTTTAATCAACCAAACAGACGTTCGCTGCGCTCATCACGTTCGTTAATCACAATCGTTTGAGCACGTTTGAAGAAGTTAAAATCCGTTGCTGTAGCGCTGGTGTAAGCGCCCATCATACGGCCAATGATCAAGTCGCCGTTTTCTAGTTTTGGTAGCATTACGTTTTCTGCGATCACATCAATGCTGTCGCAAGTTGGGCCAGACAACACACTTGGTAAGTACTCGCCTTCGTGCTTCAACGTTACCAACGGGTATTGTGCGTCATCAAACATCAAACCGCTGAATGAGCCGTAGATACCATCATCCAGATAGTACCACATTTGGCCGTCACGCTCTGCTTGACCCATTACTGATGCCACACTGGTTACTGACTCTGCAACAATAAAGCGACCTGGTTCTGCAATAACCTGTACTGTTTCTGGCAGCTCGTTTAACGCTTCGTTAATCGGTACGCAGAATTCATCAATTGGCATCACTTTTTCTGAGTAAGAAACCGGGAAGCCACCACCAATATCCAGTGTGCTCAATGCAGGTAAACCGCGAGCCACAACTTCGTCCATCACTTGCTTACAAGTACGGATTGCATCAACGTATTTCTGTGGGTTCATCGTTTGTGAACCAACATGGAACGACAGTCCCTTAATACGAATATTCCACTCTTTCGCCGTTTCGATGATGTTGAGTGCCTGTTCTGGCGTACAACCGAATTTTTTCGACAAGTCGGCAAACACGTCTGAGTTACGGAAGCTCAAACGCACAAGTAGCTCTACTTTGTGGCTGTACGCTTTGAACTTTTCTAGCTCGTTTAGGTTATCAACAACAAACACATTGCAGCCATACGCTAACGCATCACGAATATCACGGTCACGTTTAATAGGGTGAGTGTGAATCGTACGATCTGCAGGCACACCTTGCTGTTTTACCAGGTCAACTTCGCCAGATGTTGCCAAATCGAAACTTGCGCCTTCTTCCAATAGGGTTTTAACCACTGTTGGATGAGGCAATGGCTTCAATGCAAAGTGCAGAGTGACATTCGGTAATGCTTGGCTTAGTGCTCTGTAATTTTTACGAATCATATCGCAGTCGAGCATTAACAATGGCGCGCCAAATTGTTCAACAGATGTTTGAATTAGATCGACTGTCTCCGCTGGTAAAGCCGGAGAAGAAAAAGATTGAAAACCGAGTACAGACGCAGAATGAGCCATCGCAAACCTCCAAAGTTAAGTAGACACTTTTCATGTGCATTGTGATGAAAAGTGGAGCGTCAATAAGAGCGGGGTTACCGCCGTCAAAGAAACTCTTGGATAGTTGCTCTATCGCCTTGCCACAAAACTGCTGTGATGTACTCGGATTGGCTATCATCAAGAAGCAGCGCGATATTAAGGTCATAAGTTTTCACGCGCAATAAAAAATACAGCAAATAAAGAACAAGTTTTTTATCGTCAGGATAACATTTATTAATTAATGTTTACTTTATGATTTCTAAGAATTTATCTAGTATTTGGTTGTGTTTTAACCCGCTTCTGGTCACCAAGGATATGTCTGAACTGAAGTGAAACGTATCGGGAAACAACGGTCGCATTTTCCCGGTATTACTCCAATAATCGGCGTAATGCTGCGGTAGAAACCCGATGTAAGTCCCTGTCAATATAAGGAAAGCAATGCCTTCGTGATCGGACGCTGTAGCCGAGCATTTTAGCTTTTGATACAACTCGGTAACGTCTTGAGACATTCGGTGTCTCGTGATGACCGAATTGGTCTGTTTGAGGCGTTCTATGTCCTGATCGCTTGCCATAAACAATGGGTGCTCATTGCTGCAGTAAAGGAAGTAACTTTCGTTATACAAAGTGTGGTAATCAAAGTTGTTACTTTTGTTATTGGCAGGGAATGCGCCGACATGAAACCGTCCGTCGATTAAGCCTTTTTCGATATCTGCTGGGGTCGACATCGTGATGTTGATATTAATTTTTTCACTCATCTTCCGAATATGCTTTAGCGCGCGGGTTATCTTCATGTGTGGCTGAGTGACTAAATTATTGACTAGCGCGATATTGAGCTCGCCGCGCAGTTCATTATTGATTTGGTTTACGTCATTGCGAAACTGCTCAATCGAAGCCAGCAGAATATCGGCGGATTCTAATACTGCTTCGCCTTCGTCAGTCAGGGTAATACCACCTCGTCCTCGATGACAAAGTTTCATATTTAACCGTTTTTCAAGATCACTCATTTGTAATGATATGGCTGATTTTGTAATGCCAAGAACGGGCTCAGCAGCGGTATAACTGCCGCACTCGACAACGGTTTTAAACAGGCGGATCAGTTTGATATCAAAGTCGGTGATCTGATTAATGATGCTTCGGTTTTTATTGTTGAGCTTTTTCATAACTAATGTAAAGTAAATTTATAATCTACTTAACATACTCATGTGCTAAAAATAAGTCTAGTTAACAAGGATGGTATAGCGATGAGTAACTACAAATTTGCACAAGACGGAATCGATACAGAGCTTTCTGCTCATTGGATGGCATTTACTTCCAATCGCAGCTTTCACCAAAATCCCCGCATCATCACTCAAGCTCAAGGCGCCTGGCTCAAAGATGCCAATGGTCGTGATATCTATGACTCGTTGTCTGGCCTCTGGACATGTGGTGCCGGGCATAGTCGCCAAGAGATTCAAAAAGCGGTAGCAGAGCAGTTAGGGACTCTCGATTACTCGCCTGCGTTTCAATTTGGTCACGAGCTCTCCTTTAAACTGGCAGATAAAATCGTCGAGAAGATGCCAGAAGGGCTCGATCATGTGCTGTTTACTGGCTCTGGTTCGGAATGTGCCGACACCTCACTTAAGTTGGCAAGAGCTTACTGGCGTGTTAAAGGCAAAGCGTCGAAAACTAAGCTGATTGGTCGCGCCCGTGGCTACCATGGCGTTAACGTTGGCGGCACAAGCCTGGGTGGCATTGGCGGCAATAGAAAGACATTCGGTCAGCTGTTTGATGCCGACCATATTCCTCACACCCTGCAACCTGATTTAGCCTTTACAAAAGGTTGCGCGGAAACGGGTGGTGTGGAACTTGCGAATGAGTTTTTGAAGCTCATTGAACTTCATGATGCATCCAATATTGCCGCAATTATTATAGAGCCAATGTCGGGCTCTGCGGGCGTGATTGTGCCGCCGAAAGGTTACCTACAGCGTCTGCGCGAAATCTGTGATCAGCATGACATCTTGCTGATCTTCGACGAAGTCATTACGGCATACGGACGTATGGGATGCTGGACTGGTGCTGAGTATTTTGGCGTGACGCCAGATATCATGAACACCGCGAAGCAGCTTACCAATGGTGCAATCCCAATGGGCGCAGTGATTACGTCTCATGGAATCTATCAGGCATTTATGGAGCAGGATTTACCTCCTCATATGATCGAGTTTGCTCACGGCTATACTTATTCCGCTCATCCCGTCGCGTGTGCCGCAGGGTTGGCAACATTAGATCTGTTGGAAAAAGATGCGTTAATCCAACAATCGAGCGAGCTGGCACCGATTTTTGAAAATAAACTGCATGCGATAAAAGGTGCAAACCACGTTCTCGACATCAGAAACTGCGGCTTAGCCGGAGCGATTCAGATCGCACCGAGAGACAATGATCCAACGATTAGGCCGTTCGAATGTACATTAGACCTGTGGGAAAAAGGATTCTATGTGCGCTCTGGTGGCGACACGATTCAATTCGGTCCAAATTTTAATGCCAAAGCTGAAGATCTAGAGCGCTTATTCGACGCGGTTTACGAGACATTGAATCAACTAAATTAAAAAATTAAGGAAGGAAGTCAGATCATGGAAGTTATTTCTCACTTTATTGACGGAGACAAGTTCTCACACTCAGGTTCGACGATTGATGTCTACAACCCGGCGACAGGTGAGCCGATTCGCCAAGTAGAAATGGGTACGTCTGAAACCGTGAATCAGGCAATAGAATCAGCGAAACGTGCCTATCCAGCCTGGAGTAAAACGCCTCCGCTAAAACGAGCGCGTATCATGTTTGCGTTCAAGGATCTTTTGGAAGCGAATCAAGATCAGATTGCGCGTTTGATCAGTGAAGAGCATGGTAAAACGATAGAAGATTCTCTCGGCGAACTGCAGCGTGGTATCGAGAATGTGGAATACGCTTGTGGTGCACCAGAGTTATTAAAAGGCGAATACACCCGAGGAACCGGACCGGGCATTAATGCATGGAGTGATCACAAACCTGTCGGCATCGTCGCTGGTATTACACCATTTAACTTCCCTGCTATGGTGCCGCTTTGGATGTATCCACTTGCGGTTGTTTGCGGTAACTGTTTTATCCTCAAGCCGTCAGAGAAGGTACCGGCTTCAACCTTATTTATTGTTGAGTTATTGCATAAGGCAGGTTTGCCAAATGGCATATTAAACGTGGTCAATGGCGGCAAAGAGGTTGTTGACGCGTTGATCGAAGCGCCAGAAGTGAAAGCGATGAGCTTCGTTGGCTCGACGCCTGTCGCGGAATATATTTATTCGGAAGGCACTAAGCGTGGTAAACGAGTACAGGCACTTGGTGGCGCGAAGAACCACGCGATCATTATGCCGGACGCCGAAGTTTCGAGCACCATCAACTCACTGATGGGTGCGGCATTTGGCTCTTGTGGTGAACGCTGTATGGCAATCTCTGTTGCGGTGTGTGTGGGTGATGAAGTTGCAGATAACTTGGTGAAAGAATTGACCCCGCTTATCCAAGAATTGCGAGTCGGAGCCTTTACTCAGAACTCGGTGGACATGGGACCAGTGATTGCGAAAGAGCATTTAGAGAAGATTTCCGGTTATATTGAAAGCGGTGTTGAGGCCGGTGCTGAATTAGTCGTGGATGGCCGTGGTCTTTCGGTTCCTGATTTCTCTGCGGGCTACTTTATTGGCGGCAGCTTGTTCGACAAAGTGACACCAGACATGAAGATTTACACTGATGAAATCTTTGGCCCTGTGTTGTGTGTGGTGCGAGTTAAGTCCCTTGAAGAGGGCATTCATCTCATTAATGAACATGAGTTTGGTAACGGGACTTGCATCTTTACACGCGATGGTGAAACGGCAGAGATATTCTGTGACGAAGTGGAAGCTGGCATGGTTGGTGTCAATGTACCGCTTCCTGTCCCAGTGGCTTACCATAGCTTTGGTGGCTGGAAACGTTCGTTGTTTGGCGATCTCCATGCGTATGGCCCTGACGGTGTGCGCTTCTACACTCGCCGTAAATCCATTACTCAGAAATGGCCAAAGCCACAAACCAACGAAGCGGCGCAATTTGCATTTCCAAGTAACAAGTAATAACTAGCGCTAATTATCTTCGTTAACTACCTATCCCCTGGCTTTTTAGCTGGGGGATAGGTGATAAGCAGGCTAGATCGGCTCACCCGCTTCATCTTCTTCGACGATGTCCGTTTCAAGGCTGGCTTCCGTTAGCCAACGCTGCATGGTGTCGCTATTCAAGACTTTCTGCTGATATTGGATTGCCTTTTCTGACAGTTTGATGCCGTAAGTAAGCGTGCGCAGTACCACAGGTGCATACATCGCGTCCGCAATTGACCATTCTCCAAATAGCCAACCATCCGGGTATTGTTCCATTTGCAGTGACCAGATTTGGTCAATACGCTCGATGTCTTTAAGTGCGTATTTGCTCAAAGATACCGTTCTCTTAGCACGGCAGTTCATTGGCATCTCGTTACGTAGTGCCATAAATCCTGAATGCATTTCAGCTGATATAGCTCTTGCTTTGGCTCGCTCAGTAAGAGATTGTGGCCACGCCTTACCGTCTAAGAAAGCTTCGTTTACGTACTCGAGAATCGCCAGCGAGTCCCACACGGTAACATCATTACAAACTAAAGTTGGTACCTTGGCGGTCGGTGTAATGTCCTCTAGTGTGTTGTAAAATTCGTCCGTAAACAGTTTGATTTTCTCGATCTCAACGTCGATGTCGTATTGCATGAAGATAAGCCATGCTCTGAGAGACCAGCTCGAGTAGTTTTGATTGCCGATATAAAGTTTCATCCATGCTTCCTTATTTCTGAGTGATGGTTTGGAACATTTACGGTAATAGATTGTTTTATCGAAAACTAACGGATAGTTTTGATGGGACACATTAATAAAACCGATAGATAAGCTTAGTATGGATATTGATGCTTTAAGAAGCCTTCTGGCATTTGCAGAAACAGGCAGTTTTACGCGAGCAGCGAAGCAGATTAATCGAACCCAGTCGGCATTCAGTGCTCAGATGCGTAAATTGGAAGATGAACTGAATATTCGCCTGTTTGAAAAAGAAGGACGTAATCTGGTGCTCAGCGAAGCTGGCCTTGCGTTACGAGCTCATGCTGAGCAACTGGTCGCTTTACACAACAAAGCGGTGACACAGGTACGCCGTTATCACGATAAGCTGCCACTAAGGTTAGGCTGTCCGGAAGACTACAACGATGCCATTTTGCCGAAAGTCATCGCGATTCTAAAAAAGGCGGAACCAACCTGTTCTATTCAAGTGTTTAGTCAACCCAGCGTCACACTGAGAGAATGGCTGGATGAAGGCAAATTAGACGCCGCTATACTCACGCGCTCCGCTGAAAGCGAAGAAGGACATTGGCTTGCTCACGATAAAGGGGTGTGGATTGCCAGTCAGGATTACCAAACGGATAAGACTAAGCCTTTACCATTGGCACTTTTCCAGCCGGATTGTAAATACCACGCTGCTGCAATCGATGGCCTAACCAAAAGAGGTATCTCTTACCAGCTGTTAGCGTGTTGTAATACCGCGTCAGCGCAAAGGGCGATAGTTCGAGAGGGGTTGGCTATTGGTGCAATGGGACGATTAAGTGTCACAAACGATCTACAGATTCTAGATGATATGCCACCGTTGCCTGCGGTCGACATTGTGTTAGTTTCTGGAGTAACGCCGCACCCACTGCTCAGCTCGTTCGACCTGACTATCGCTGACTTTTCTTTGATTGAGTAAAGAACTTTGGTTGAAGAAAGGACGCTATTTGATGTTTAGATAAGCATTAACGCTTGCGATATAAGGCTGCGTTAATGCTTTTTCTCATTAGTGACCAAGCTTCAACATGACCACGCCAGACAAAATCAGCATGATGCCGATGTAGCGAACCATGGAAGTCGGGTCTCCGTAGAAATAAACGCCGACAAGAAATGTTCCGGCTGCGCCAATGCCTGTCCAAACTGCGTATGCGGTACCCATCGGGATCGCTCGCTGCGCTGCAAATAGCAACGCGCCGCTTATCGCCATGAATACCACTGCCATTGTTATCCCTAACACCTTGTGCCCAGACTGAGCAACTTTCAATCCAACCGGCCATCCAATTTCCGTAAGACCAGCTAAAACTAAATATAACCAGCTCATAATTTCCACCTAATTAGATAAAGGAAAAACATTTGCAGGCTATGGTATCGATTATTATGATGGATAAAAGTTAATAACTATCGATTTTTTTCATATGTTGAGTTTGGAACAAGTTAGGATGTTGGTACTCTCTGCGGAGCTAGGGTCATTTTCTGCCTGTGCAAGGAAAATGGGCAAGGTTCAATCTGCGGTTAGCCATGGTATCAGTACCTTAGAGATTGATTTAGGCATCGAATTGTTTGATCGTTCGGCCAGAAGCCCCAAGTTAACCCCCGCTGGTGAACGTTTGATACGCAGTGCGAAAAACTTGTTGGCGCAGGCAGACGAATTCGAAAAAATTGCTCAATCCATTGAACGATCGGAAGAAAGCCAGTTGACGATAGCCATTGACGACGGCGTTTATAATCCAAAGTTCGCCGATTTGTTTAAGCGTTTGGATAATCAATTTCCTACGATTCAAATCGATGTGCTGAGTTTAGCGTCCGGCGATATTTCTGCTGAAGTTGCAAATGGTGATGTTGATATCGGAGTGATGTTCACCGAGTTTGAACAGTTAAAGCAAGTCGACTTCTGTTATGTTGGAAGCATTGATTACCTTCCTGTCTGTCATCCGAATTATCCGCTTGCAGAAATTGATGTCGAGCTGCAATCTGATCTGGCACCGTTTCGACAACTGGCAATCCGAGGAAAATCAAAAGTAGAATCGCAGGCTTTGATCAGCATCGCACCTAAAGTTTGGTGGAGTTCAAGCCATTACAGCGCGTTAGAGCTCGTTAAACAGCAGGTTGGCTGGGCTTATTTGCCATCATTTTTGGTCAACGACTCAATAAGGTCTGGTGAACTACATAAAATTAAAGTGGCATTCGACCACAAGCCCTGGAATGCACCTGTCGATTTAGTCTTTAAAAAGGGAAGAATGCATGGGCCGGTATTTCAGTGGTTATTTGACGAACTCAAACAGATATTCACACCGACTACTTAAGTCCTTCCCAACGACACGTTTTCATACCCCAATGTGCTGGTGGTCTAATTGATTTATGTCAATGATGTTGTTCGGAAAAATTGATGGAGTCAGTTAATCTTTTAAGCTGATAATCGCCTTTCGAGACCTCTATAGTGTTAATTATTAGACATAAAAAGGGCAGTGGTTATGGGTGAACTATTAAATTTTATCGATAGAATCTTGGCGAAACCCGATCTGGGTAAATTGGTGTTACGTGTCAGTTTTGCATTCCTATTTTTATTGCACGGCATCCATAAAGTGATTGGCGGAACCGAGTTTATACAAGGCTTGTTGGTCGACCATGGTCTGCCTGCATTTGTAGCCTACGGGGTTTACTTAGGTGAAGTGGTTGCCCCAATCCTAATGATTATTGGCTTATACACTCGCTTGGCTTCTGTTGTTGTCGCTGGCACTTGTTTAATGATTATCTATCTTTTAAACATGGGAGATTTGTTCGCTTTAAATAAGTTTGGCGCATGGGCGGTTGAAGGCATTGGTGTTTATTTGTTTGCTTTAATTGCAATTATGTTTCTTGGTTCAGGCAAGTACGCATTAAAGCCAGACGCACAGTAATTATTTACTCCTAATACTCTTGATAAAGCTGGGAAATATCCGGCTTTATTTTTATTAATCTGATCTGTTTAGTCTTTGGCATTATCCAATGACGGCGTAATTTGAGTCTGCCTCTTTCTTAGCTTCATACCTTTCACCGCGTATCTTTAGCTCAAAATATTTATCCCCCGTTTTAATCAGGCTACTACACTGTATAAAAGTAAATTCTTGTACTCCCGTTTAATAGTGTTTGAGGCAATATTATGGCGACTAAACGATCGAGAAGATTAAGAAAAAAGCTGTATGTCGACGAGTTTAAAGTGTTGGGGTTTTCATTTTTTTGTCATTTGAACATAACGAAAGAAGAGGAGTGCGATCTTCTTATCAATGATTTCTTGTCGTTTTTAGAGGGGCGAGGTTTAGTCATGGGTGGTGGTGCTGATCTCTCTAGCTTTGATGGTTTTGTGGTTCCTGAGCGTAGGTATGATTCAGCTTCAGAAGATGACCGTGTCGCCGTTGAACAATGGTTAACAGCACACAATGCATGCTCTGAAGTCGAGGTTAGCCTTTTAGTTGATGCCAATCAACCCGAGTAAACGAGCCGTGAGTAAAGCTTCATGAGTAATGACATCGTCTTAATTAGAGGGCTTTTTCGTGGCCAGTACCATTGGGGCGAGTTTTCACTGCTGCTGAGTGAACTCCTTCCAAACCAGAGAGTTATCGCTGTAGATATTCCCGGTACTGGTGCTCTGTCGGATCAGAAATCACCATGCTCAATAGAGGAAATGGTCGAGAGTATACGTTTTCAGCTGGCAACCAATGCTCAGGTTGATATCGTCGCGATTTCAATGGGAGGAATGATTGCGCTGAAGTGGGCAGAGCTGTACCCCAATCAGGTGAGGCGGGTTGTTTGTATTAATACCAGCAGCCGGGGATTTAGTCCTTTTTATCAGCGATTAAAGCCCGTGAACTATCTCAAAATCATGAAAGCGTTATTTTCGCGCCCAGAGCAAAAAGAGTCGATCATTTACTCCATGGTATCGAATAAGCCGATAAGCGAAACGGTAATCGATGATTGGGTTATGCTGAATAGACTCTACCCAACCACGGCGTCGAACTTTTTCCGGCAATTACTCGCGGCCATGACGTTCAGGGCGAATAAACCGGTAAACGAAATTTTATTTATCTCGTCTCTCGAAGATAATCTCGTCAGTCATACCGCGACAGAAGCCCCTGCTAAGGCTTGGAACATGCCTATTATCTACAACCATAGTGACGGGCACGATATTCCTTTGGATAATCCTGAATGGTTGGCTTACAAAGTGATTCGGTATTTAAAACTGGATGAAGAAGGACAAACGCCACCTTAGAATAGGTGGCGTTGAAATGTCTTGCTAAGTACTAACTAAGCATTTACAGACTATTGAGCGGCCGTCACGGACATTTCTACCAGAATAACATCTCTTGCCATGCGAGCTTCAACACATGCGCGCGCAGGTTTTTCTCCGTTCGCAACCCATGCATCCCACACTTTGTTCATCTCGGCGAAGTCTTTCATGTCGCGAAGGTAGATAGTAACGGATAGGAGCTTATCGCGATGGCTGCCTGCTGTTTCAAGTAAGGCATCAATCTTAGCGAGGCAGCGCTCTGTTTGCTCGGTAATACCCCACGCCGCATCACCAGCTGTCTGGCCACAAAGATAAATAGTACCGTTGTGTTTAACAATACGGCTCATACGCTCTGTGGATTCTATTCTTTCAATTGTCATTGTTTTCCTTTTTACTGCTTTTTTTAGGATTTAGTGATAGTTATGATTTACCAACCTAATATCGTGACTTAATAAGCCAATTTAATTAGGTTGGTGTAGTCGTCAGCTTCGACTCAACATGAATATTAACAAAATCAGCCTTTCGTAACAGTGATCGTTTCTTGTTGACCAATCATTTCGTACTTTTCTTATGTTTTAGCTGACTTTCCTGTAAGCATACCGTGATTGTCGAGCCGTAAGTCATGACATCTAGCCAGAATACGTCGGCAATATTCCCATCATGTTCATAAAATGGAAGGCGGCAGTCACGACACCAAAGAAGATGACGCCCATGAGCATTGGTTGCCCACCAGGAGCTCTAAACCCGTCTTTCGTGCCGGATGTTTTGCGCGCTTTTCTCACTAACAGTGCTGGAATGATGCAGGTCCATACGGTTGCAGCGGCTCCGGCATAACCAATGGCGCTAACAAATCCAAATGGAAACAGCACAGATAAAACCAGAGGTGGGACAAAAGTTACGGCCCATGTTTTCGCTCGACCTGTGCGGTTGTCTTCAAATTTAAATAGGTCAGCCAGAAAATCAAAAACGCCTAAACCCACACCAATAAAAGAAGAAAGAATCGCGGCCATTGAAAAGCTGTTAATCGCCTGGCTCACTTTTTCTGATTCAATCACAGAGCCAAGTGAACTTAGCAGCACATCTACGTTACCCCCTTGTTCAATGACCGGGCCAAAATCAACGCGAGGCAAATTACCAAAGATGCTTGTCAGCCATAATAAATACAGAACAGAAGCGATCACTGTACCGCCCAAAATTGCATTTTTAGCTTTGTTTTCTTCACCGTAGTAGGCACGCATAGAAGCCACGGAGTGGTGGTAACCAAATGACGTCAGAGCCACAGGTAAAATTGCCATTGCGTAGGGTGCGTACTGTGATTCCTGACTGATGGTGTCTAGCAAAATAGAGGTGTCTATATTGGCTGCCAGTCCCGAAACACCAAACACGAAGCTAAGTATCATGAACAGAATCAACAGAACTGAGATTCGGTCTACCGCTCTCGTTGAATGCCATACGAAAGCAGAAAAAACGGCCACAAAAATAACAGAAGCGCTTTTGCTATCGATATCGAGCAAGTTCTGAATAATTAACCCAGAAGACGTAATATAGGCGTAAAGTAAAATACCACCGACAAAATAGACGGTCAGGTTATTAATAAAGTTAACTTTTTTACCCAGTAGCTCTTTGGTTACGGTATTAAAAGAAACCTTTAAATCATATTCTTTAAACGCTTCTAACAACATCCAGCCCGATATTGTCATCACGACCATGGTTAATAAAATCGCGAGAATGGACCACACTGTCCAGGCACCTGCACTGGCACTTGGCAAACCAAGCATACCTGCACCAACACAGACACTGGCAATAATGCAGGAGCCACCGACTAAAGATGGGTTTTTATTCATGATGTTATTCCTTTATCAAAATAAATAAAAAGCGCAACCTTCCACGCTGCGCTTAAATTTTTAGTTTTTATACTGTTTCTGCTGTCGTGATGGATGTAGCTTGAGTCTCTGACTCAACCTCTTTTAGACGTGCGGTGAAGTGACGTAAAACTTCCGGCTCATAAGTAAAGTCCAGACCTTTTACATTGGCTGCATTTTCTTTTACCGCCTGGAATGCTTCGACAATGAAATCCATATGCGTTTGTGTGTAGGTAGCTCGAGGAATGGTAAGGCGAAGCAGTTCAGCCGGACACGGGTGTTGTTTACCTGTCGCAGGATCTCGGCCCAATAGGAGGGAGCCTATTTCTACCGCTCGAATACCGGCGACTTTATAAAGCTCACACGCCAGTCCATGTGCCGGGAATTGCTCTGCAGGAATGTGAGGCAGGAGTTTGCTTGCGTCAACGAAGGCAGCATGGCCACCCGCTTGCTGACAAACGATGCCAATCGCTTCAAGCTTATCAACCAGGTACTGAACCTGACCGATTCGGTATGCGAGCCAGTCCTGACGCATACCATCGTAAAGGCCTACGGCAAGACGCTCCATAGCGCCACCTTCTAGGCCACCATAGGTCGGGAAGCCTTCCTGAACAACACACAGCGTGCGGCATTCCGTGTACACGTCCATTAACGAGTCGTCTTTAAAGCAAAGTAAGCCGCCCATTTGAACCATGGCATCTTTCTTGGCCGACATCGCCAAACCATCCGCGTATTTGTAGCTTTCTTTGGTGATTGCTTCGATTGACCAGTCAGCGTAGCCAGGTTCGCGTTGTTGAATGAAGTAAGCATTCTCGGCAAAACGAGCCGAATCCATGATCACTGGAATATCGTATTTCTGGCCAATTTCATAAACCGCTTTTAGGTTAGCAAGCGATACTGGCTGGCCGCCTGCTGAGTTACAAGTGATGGTGCTAACGATATAAGGCACATTGGCAGCGCCGACTTCTAGGATCGCCTGTTCTAGTTTCTCCAGATCAAAGTTACCTTTAAAGTCTGCTTCGATTGAAGTGTCGAATGCTTCTTCGGTATAAACGTTTTTCGCAACACAGCAGTTTAACTGTGTATGGCCTTGTGTGGTGTCAAAAAAGTAATTCGACAACGCCACCATCTTGCTTCTGTCGAGGCCTTTTTCTTTTTCGCGTTTTTTAATCAGTACCGGAATGTAAATTTGCTCTGCACCACGTCCTTGGTGAGTTGGAATGGTGTATTGGTAGCCAAAGATATCCTCAACGGCCTGTTGAAGTGCATGGTAGCTTCGGCTGCCGCTGTATGCTTCATCGCCGCGCAACATGGCTGCTTGCATCTCTTGCGTAATAGCGCCTGTACCACTATCGGTAAGAAGGTCGATAAACACATCTTCGCTATCCAGAAGAAAAGGGTTCATACCCGCTTTTAGAATTGCTTCTTCTCTATATTCACGTGTAGTGCGTTTTACTGGTTCAATAACGCGAATACGAAACGGCTCTGGTAAGTGTTTAAAGTTTTCCATTTTATTTTCCCTAAAAGATCATTTTTTAAATATTTTTAAGGCATACAGATGGATTGAAATAAAACAGTGCCTTCCCAAATCTAAAATTCAGAAATAAACGCACTGCGGCAAATACATGACTTATTGCTTGATCAACACCAGAGGTGAGTTATCGAACAAAATAAGTCTCTGATTTACTGTTCTGTATGCTTGATATTTGGTTTGGGCTAATCGAGTGGTACTGCTTGTTTAAACGAATAGCAGTACAGAGCACATTGCTGTGCGCCCAATAAGAAGTGTTATTGCGCAGGGAAAAAGAAGGCGATTTTAAAATCGAGGGTTATCCAATTAGCGATATGGTTTGTAGACAACATACTAAGTCACCTTGATAGAACTAAGTAAACAAAACAATCTAACTAAGCAACCCAAAACAACGCGAACGTTTTTAAGTTGCTGATGGTTGATGCATCTATATCGAAGCATCGATTCGATATTCGTTTAGCAAAATACAGACCAACTTATATCTTATTGTTTTGTAATGAAATTACCTTTAGTTCCTTCTGGTGATGTAGAGGTGGTGCACCATTGTGAAACGTACTTGTTCTTTTTTGAGGCATTACAAACGAGGCATTACAAACAGTTTGATTGAAAAGAGTTGAGTTGCTGATACGGCCTCCAGTGTTCAAACCGCTTAAACTGGGACAGCCACACATTAATATCTACCCCAATTATCAACAAGCTGCGTGGCGCTCCAAATTTTCCCAGAAGATCGTTCAACTCATCTCCTTAGATCCTCACTTTTCAAAATGATCAAAAGTTACTTTACTAAAACTGTACCGTACAGTACAGTTTGTGCGAATCATTAGTTGAGGTGTTCAGTATGAAAAAGAAAGCCATCGCATTACTGCTTGTTTTTGGATCATTATTCGGCGTTGGTTACAGCTTGTATCAGCCGAACATAGTTAAGACAGACAACGCTTACGTCCACTCTGACGTGACAGCGGTTTCACCAGAAGTCGCAGGACAAGTTAGCCAGCTATTCGTCAAAGACAACCAATGGGTGAGCAAAGGTACGCCTTTGTTCTCAATTGACGACGAGGATTTCATCGCAAATTTGGAGATCGCAGAATCGGCGTTAGACGTCGCCAACGCAGCAATCACAGCGAACCAGACCAAAACGGAAATGCAATTAGTCAAAATTGAACAGGCGAAGCAAAGCATTACGAGCGCAAGAGCTAATTCCGATCATCAGGCTGCGGAGTTAGAGCGCTTGTCACGTCTGGTACAAAAGCAATCAGTCAGTAAGAACCAATTTGAAGCGCAAAGAACACGAGCCATTGAATCGCGTAGTCATTTAGAAACGGTCAAATTGGCGCTAAGTGCAGAGAAAAAGCAATATGAGGCATTAAAAACCGAGAAAAAACAGCTTATTGCACAACAGAAACGGGCTCAGGCAAATCTGAAGCTTGCTAAAATTGCGCTAGAGAGAACGGTGGTAAAAGCGCCATTGGATGGTTTTATTGCAGACAGACAAGTGCAGGTTGGTAAGTTTGTTCAGCCTGGTATGGGGCTCATTGTGATGGTTCCAGACTATGTTTGGGTAGAAGCCAATTTTAAAGAAACTCAGTTAGAAAACGTCATTGAAGGACAGAACGTTGAAGTCGTTTTGGACATGTTCCCTGACAAGCCACTGCATGGCAGAGTTGCCTCGATTACACCTGCAACGGGTGCGCAGTTCAGTTTACTCCCGCCACAAAATGCGACGGGTAACTTTGTCAAAGTCGTTCAGCGCGTGCCTGTGCGAATTGAGTTAGACATTCCCCAAGAGCTGAGACAGCGTATCTATCCAGGCCTTTCTGTCGAGGTAGCGATTAAAACCGAAAAACAAGGTTAAATTGCCATGAAGTTACGTATCCGTTTATTGACTTGGGTGTTATTCGCGCTTGCGGCATTTGGTATTAACTCCGTGATGTTTAGTGAGCTTTCGTATGAAATGGCGGCGACTATAGGTTTGTCTCTTGATGAAACAGAGCTGGTTAAAATCGGATTTATGATTGCCCAAGTGTTGGGCTTTATCTGGGCACCGAAGTTGGTTCGTCACTGGTGTGCTTACCGGATTTTGATCACTGCTCTGCTCATAGAGATAACGGCAAGTATGATCTTATACTGGCAACTGCCGAGCCCATGGTTATTCAAACTGACTTGGCTGTTCGTTGGCTTTTTCATGAGTGTATTGCTGGTGGTGGTTAATCTCTTTTTGCTCGATGTGTTTGAGCAACGTTGGTTGCCCGTAATCATTGCTTTGACTTTAGTCTTCTCGACGTTGGTGCCGATGGGTTTGTATCCTTGGTTAATGGCACATGTATTGGAGCGATTTGACTGGTCGCTATTTTGTGTTCTATCGGCATGGTTGTACTTTTCAGCGCTTATTCTTGTGAGTATTTACAAACCTGAACCAGTTAACATGGTCGAAAAGCATAAATCGCATGTTGGTGTTTATACTATTGCAGCGTTAGCCACAGGTTTGGTCGTTTATCTGTTAATGCGAGGCCGTTACTATAACTGGTTAGATTCAGAGGCGTTTATTCAACTTACGCTGGTCGCGACCGCATTAGGGCTAAGCCTGATTTACCTCTTAGTTAAAAGACGGCGTTTAAATACCGCGTCATCACAATTGCATAATACGCTGAAAACCAATGTCTTTATGTATAACGCCTTTTTGGCGGGTTTTGCTGTAATGGCGAGTTCTGCACTGTTTGGAAATTTCCTTAAAATGGCGTTGAACTACAATCATCTGAACGCTGGCTATGCGCAGTTGCCATTCTTCTATGCGATGATTGTGGGCATGCTGCTGAGTGTGATGGTGTTTTACCTAAGACGAACGCTGGTTGATGCGGTTGTTCCATTAGGTGTTTTAATGATCTTGCTCTCTGTATATCGATTCAGTCTGCTACCAAGTGAGGCCGGGCCAGAATCGTTGCTTTTACCTATGCTTTTGCGTGGCTTTGGGGTAGGGATGCTGAACGTGTCGGTAACTATTGCAGTGTTAACCTATTTTAAAAATCATGAGCGCCTTGAGGGGATTTGTAACTTCTACTTGTTCCGAACCATGGGCAGTGTTATCGGCGGTGGATTTTTTTCTGGCGTAATTCAGACTCATAGTGCACAAGCATCGGGTGAAATAGGGCGAACGTTAGAGCAATCGAGCCATGCCTTTTCTGCTTATGAACAGGCACTTACCAGTACGATTCTCACTCATGGACATTTGCCTAATTCCTCCATGGGGGCGGGCCAAGTTGTTGCTGTCGTCAAAGAGCAAGCCACGACTTTGGCATTAAGCAATTCATTGATTATGTTTATTTTCTCGATTTTGGCGCTGGCCCCAGTGCTCCTTATCGGCAAGAAACTGGTAGCAAAGCGAGAAGCGAGTCCGAACTAGGGTTCTTTTAAGTTGAGGCATAAGCCGACTTCCATGTTCGGAGGCGGCTTCTGCCTTTAATAAGGAGTTACACTGATTGTTTCTGGTAGAGTGAGAGAAAAGCGGTGACGGCTTTACGAGCATGAGTATCCAACTCTGCATCACCGGGTAACTCAAACCCTAATAGCGCCTTGGTCTGATAATCGAGTTTGATTAGAGCGAGGAGTTGCCCGCACGCGAGATCTGGATCGTCGATGTCTAATTGTTGGCTGACGACGTCTGTCTTTAAAAACTCAATTAAGTGTTGATGAATCCGCATCGGACTCGTTTGCCAAAACTGCTTTGGTATTGAGTCGTGCTGATAAAAATCGGCAGAAATAATTCGGTAAAGTGACAGAACAGGGTTGGAACAAATTCCGCGTAGATACTTCTTGGCGAAGTCTTCTAATGTTTGTTGTAGCGACTCATTTTGTTGAGCAGAAAGCTGGAAAGCCGACTCTAAACTGGTTTGAGTGTTGTGCGCCAACACTTCTGTAAATAGCCCTTCTTTATTGGAAAAATATCGGTATAAGGTTTGCTTTGAACCACCACAAATGGCGACTATTTGGTCCAATGACGTTTCTTTGTAACCTTGCGTAATAAAAAGCTCAGTGGCTACTTCGATGATGCGAATTCTTTTTTGTTGAGTGGACGCGCGCATAACAAAACCTAGCTTAAATCAGACTGTTCAGTACAGTATCACTATTGGCAAGGAGAGACACATCTTTTTGTCTTGCGGTACAAAAATGGCGACCTGATGTCGCCATTTCGTAAAGTGCTATTTTAACGTCGATAGTACAAAGAAATACGATTTCCATCGATTTCCTGAACGACAAAACGAATCTCATAAATATCGCTTAGTACCGCTTCATCAATGACTTCGTCTACAGTGCCCGCCTTAATGACTTCACCCAACTTCATTGCGACAATATGGTCAGAGTAACAAGAAGCAAAGTTTATATCGTGAATTACGATCACCACGGCTTTGTTCTTCAGTTTAGCTAACTTGTGCAGTGTACTCATGATATCGACGGAGTGCTTGATATCGAGGTTATTGAGTGGCTCATCAAGAAAAATGTAATCGGTGTCTTGTGCGACGACCATCGCAATAAACGCCATTTGTCTCTGACCACCAGACAGCTGGTCAATAAAGCGATCTTGCAAATGGTCGATTTCAAGGTGCTGCATAGACTCTTCAATGATGCGATGGTCTTGTTCTGTTAAGCGCCCCTGAGAGTATGGGAAGCGCCCGAACGCGACTAAATCACGCACAGTAAAACGCATATTGATATTGTTGGACTGACGCAGCACGGAAAGGCGCTTGGCCAAATCTTCCGTGTTCCACTGGTCGAGCGGTTTGTCACCGATCACGACGGTACCTGCATCGCTTTCTGTCAGGCGACTTGCCATGGAAAGCAGGGTACTTTTACCTGCGCCATTTGGGCCAATAATGCTGGTCACTTTGCCAAGTGGGAAAAGGGCATCAGCATTTTTTACCACGTATTTTTCATTATATTTTTTACTTAAACCTTGAATACGGATCATGTGATGCACCTTTAATCGAATTTATTTTTCATAAGTAGAACTAGGAAGTAACCGCCGCCAAAAAAGTTGATGATGACACTGATGGTGGTATCGAAATCGAATAGATTTTCAACTACCCACTGGCCACCAGACAGCAATACAACAGAGAGTACAGAGCTGGCAACGATCAACAGGCGATGCTGGTAACCAGTGAAAATTTGACGCGTCAGCGCGACAACAATTAATCCAAAGAACAGGATTGGACCAATCAACGCGGTGGAGATAGACACCATCAACGTGATGATGAACATCACTTGCATCGTCAGTTTGTGTGTGTCGATACCCAAACTCTTGGCGTTGTCCACACCCAGCCACATCACATCCAACTTATGTGAGATACGAATTAAATAAGCGCCGCAAAGCAACATCGGAGCGACACACCAGTAAACCAGTTCACCGTTGATGTTGTTAAAGCTGGCAAACATGGAACCCTGAATGAAGTTAAACTCATCTGGGTCCGTCACCATAGTGAAGAAGCCAGTAATACTGCTGAACAAGCTGCTAAGCACGATACCAATCAATAACAGGGTGAAGATGTTGCGCTGACGGCCTCTGAAGTAGAAGCTGAATAGGGTCATGGCACACACAATCATGATGCCTGTAGACAGGACGAAATTGAGTTTGCTGTTGATGACCCAAACACTCAGACCACCAAACATTACCACCAATACAACCTGAATCATCACGTACAGGGAGTCAAAACCGAGAATCGACGGGGTCAGAATTCGGTTATTAGTGATGGTCTGGAAAATCAATGACGATGAAGCAATGGCAATTGCTGCCAATACAATCGCCAGCACTTTAGGCACCCGACGAGACAAGAAAAATTGGTAGTTGTCCGGTGTTAAACCTTTGCCGATAAATACGGCGCATATCAGTACTGTGACAGCCGCGAGTACGATGACTTTAATGGAATCACGCATTCGCTTTGTCTCTCAATACCAGGTAAATGAAAACAGAACCGCCTAAGATGCTGATGATCATCGAAATAGGGATTTCATAAGGGAAGATAATCAAACGGCCTAAAATGTCACAGGTCAGTACCAGAATGACGCCTGCGTAAGCAGTCCAAGGTAAGTTGCGACGCATGTTATCGCCGATAAATATCGACACAAGGTTCGGCACGATAAGACCCAGGAACGGAATCATCCCCACGATCATCACGACAGACGATGACAATACCGCGACCAAGATAACGCCAATAAGTACGATACGTTGGTAATTTAAGCCGATGTTTTTTGCAAAGCTTTCACCGACACTGGCGGCACTAAAGCGGTTGGCATAAGCGTAAGCCAGCACCGATACAGGGAGCGCCAAATATAAAAACTCGTAGTTACCCTGTAAAACAGAAGCGAAGTTCGCGACCGTCCAGGAGCCAAGTGTCTGGACTAAATCATATTTATACGCGACAAAGGTCGTCATAGAAGAGACCACATTGCCATACATGATGCCTATCAGTGGTACTAAAACTGTGTTTTTGAACTTTAAACGCTGTAGAAAGCGAACAAAAATCACCGTACCAAGCACAGAAAAAGCGAAGATGGTAATGAGGTGAACCCAGCTGCTCATATCGGCAAAGAAGATTAAAGCGATGATGTAACCGAACATTGCCCAGTCCACAGTGCCAGTTGTTGACGGCGCAGCGAAGCGGTTCTGAACGATTTGTTGCATGATCAGTCCAGCAATACTCAAACCTGCGCCGGCTAAAACAATGGCAATTAATCGCGGCAGTCGACTGACTAACAAGATGTTCAAACTGTGACTGTCACCAGCCAAAATTTGCGAGAGAGATACGTTCGCTACCCCGACTAGCAATGAGATGCCAGCGAGGCTGATGAGCAAAGCAAACGCCAAAATATGATGTAATTTCATAGTGAAGATTTAGGTTTATAAATACGACAATGACCTTTCACGCCATAAGCGGAAAGGTCATTTTTATAGGGTGATTAACGTGCGCTTATTAGTTAACAACGACTTGGTTTAGCTCTTTAATCATGGTTTGAGTTGAGTGGTAACCGCCAGCAGTCAAGTACCAGGCCGCCGGGTCAATAAACATCACGCGACCATTTTTCGCTGCTGGTGTTGATTTGACGAGGTCGTTATCAAACAATGCTTTCGCTTTACCGTTGCTCTGGCCAATAGCCTGCTCACGATCTAAAACCAACAGAACTTCTGGTTGTGCATCGGCAATGTATTCAAATGAGATCAGGTTGCCGTGATTACCGGAGACGGATTCTACGTTTTGAGACGTTGATGGCGCGAAACCAGCTTCATCATATACAAACGAGAAACGGCTCTTTTCGCCAAACATAGCTAGGCTATTGCCGCTGTTCGAAACAGTTAAAGCGCGAGGAGGATGTTGTGCCACTTTACTGTGAAGCGTATCTATTTGACCTTGAACGTCTTTGATCAATTGATCCGCTCTATCGCTCTTTTCGAAGATTTCGCCTAGTGTACGCCAGTGTTTTTGTGTGGTTTTCCAGTAGTCTTTGGTATCAATCTCGAACATGTACGTTGGTGCGATGTCTTTTAGATCTTTATAGATGGTCGCCATGCGCGCTTCTGCAATGATCAGATCAGGTTTCAACGTAAACAAGGTTTCAAAATTCACTTCTTTCACGCTGCCTGTGTTTTCCACAGAGTCGCCTTTGTACTTTTCCAGTGTGGTTGGAAGTAGTGTCTTTGGTACGCCAATTGGTGTAACACCCAGAGCATCGACGTAATCAAGGCTGCCGTAGCCGAGAACGACTACGCGTTTCGGTACTTCATTAATTTCTACCGAGCCCATGCTGTGTTGGTAGGTTTTTGCGAATGCCCCGATAGGCGCTAATGCCAGTAGTAGCGCACTTGTTGCTACACGAAGAGAAGTTTTACCAAACATAATGATTCCCAAAAAGGTCTATAAGTCAGTCATCTAACTGGAAAGCGTTTAAAAAAGAAAACAGAGCAAAAGATGATCTGAAAGTACTGAAACTTAAGTTGATTAAAATCAAATAAGAATGATTATTGATTGCATACACGTTATCAGATAGGTTATAACCAGCAACTGAATTGTCAGAATAGTGAGTATTCAAAAAGTGAATTTAGCCCAGGTAGATTTGAATTTACTGTTTATTCTCAAGAGCTTACTTGAGGAGAAGCACGTATCCAATACCGCAGTTTTGCTGAATATGAGCCAACCTTCCGTCAGTCGGTCTTTACAAAAGCTGAGAAATTTGTTTAACGACGAGCTACTTGTGAGAACCGCTCATGGCTATGAGTTGACTCCCAAAGCCGAAGTCATCAAACAAGATCTAACCACTGTGCTAACGGGTTTAGAGAAGTTAATGCATGGTCAGTCTTTTGTTCCGGAGAAGAGTAAAGGTACGATACGCTTCTATGGTTTAGTCCCTCAAGTGACCATGTTGTTGCCTAGTGTAATTTCACGCATTCGCCAAGAAGCACCCAATATGATTGTCGATGTCGACTCTATTCCTAAAAGGCATTTTGATGGTTTGATCTCGGGGGATGTGCATTTTGTGCTTTCTACCGCTTCGCCCCCTAGTTCTGAGCAAAACTTGTATCGAATGAAAGTTGCAAGCCGCGACTATCGATTCTTGATGAGCGAGTCCCATCCGTTAGCGGATGTTGAAGATTTGACGATAGACATGTTACTTGAATGCAACTTTGGCCAGATTTCTCTTCAGGGCGGCAAAACGCTGTCTATTTACCATCGGTTTGCCGAACTTGGTGTAGTGGATAAGAGCCGAAGTTTGTCGATACCTATACAGCTTTCCAATTTTAATGCAGCGCCAGCCATTGCTGAAGAGACGGATGTGATATTCCATTTGCCCACCCCATTTGCGGAAGGGGCATGTGTTGGTCGTAAATTGATCACAAAAACGGTACCAGAGGAAATTCGTCTTGATAGTGAATCGGTTTATCTCTATTGGCATAAGCGCTACCACAATGATCCGATGTGTAACTGGGTTAAGTCCTTGTTTAAAGAAATATACGGGTCCATCGAAAGTGAATGATTAAATTTTTAGTTATTCATTTTCTGCATAGTGGTAATTTACTGTCTGTATACGGGGAGACTTGTTTTAGCAAAATAAAACCTATTTAATGCGAACCATTATCATTATAACTTTCAATAATAATAACAGGTTTTAATATGTCTAAAACTACTCTGGTAGCACCAAAACCATTAGCAGTGGCGATCGGTGCACTATGCGCCTCAATGTCAGTTTTTGCTGATACAACCCCAACCAAAGTCGATGAACAAATGGTTGTGACGGCAACACGTACGCAGATGGAGCTGAAAAGCGCACCTGCGTCTATGTCCGTGATTACGGCAGAAGACATCGAGAATGATCCGGGTATTACGTTAGCGGATATCGTTGCGAACCAAACCAGTGTGGAAGCCGATTACGACAATACGCGAGCTGGGCGTCAGCAGATTTCTATTCGTGGTATGGATTCAAAATACACACTCATTATGGTGAATGGGCGTCGTATGAGTTCTGCGAGTGCGATTGTCCGTGGTAACGATTTCGATCTCTCTGCGATTCCAATGGACTCAATCGAACGTGTTGAAATCATCCGTGGTCCTATGTCTGCGCTCTACGGTTCAGATGGCATGGGTGGTACGATCAACATCATCACTAAGTCGCCGGAAAATGACTGGAGTTCTCAGTTAAGTCTGGATAACGCGACACCAAATGACGGCAACGGCGGGCAGAAATATACGGTTGGTTTAACCACATCAGGTGCCTTAATTGATGACACATTGTTCGCGCGTTTTTCCGTTTCTCAAACCAGTCGTGATGCGTGGCAGCCCTATTCAGGCACTAAGACTGCGCGAGGCGTTGAATATGATCGTTCGGATATCACGGCTTTAGAAGGGCGCGATACGTTAGCGATGTTTGGTACATTGTCATGGCACTTATCCGACACTCAGTTTATTGATTTAGACTTAGGTTATAGCAATGACGAGCGTGACACGGTTGCTGAAAGCGCAACGACGGTACTGTCTTCAAACTCTCGAGTTCGACGTGATAGCCAAGCGATTTCACATACTGGCTTATGGTCTTGGGGTGACACACAAGTACGTTACTCACGCGAAAACGTAGAGAATATCGATGCGGCAAATGACGGTGTGGATTCCATCGAAGAACTGACACAAATTGTGGAAGCATCGGCAACAACGTATTTTGGCGATAGTCATACGTTCACGTTTGGTATGGACTACCAAAACAGTGAGCTGACTAACCCAGAAAACCTCGTGGGCAACAAAGCAGAAGCTTACCAAGGCGCTGTGTTTGCTCAGGATCAGTGGGAAATGACGGATACTTTAACCGCAACCATTGGTGGCCGTTTGGACAAGCATGAGCAATTCGGTGAAGAGTTCAGCCCGCGTGTTTACCTTGTACACCAAACCACAGATTCACTGGTTCTAAAAGGTGGTGTAGGTAAAGCATTTAAAGCGCCAACCATGACACAAAATAACCCAGACTTTAAGTTGATCAGCTGTAAAGGTAACTGTGACATTCAGGGTAATGAAGACCTGGAAGCAGAGACCAGCATCAACTATGAGCTTTCTGCACTGTACAGTGCTCGTAACTGGGATATTGAAACGGCGTTATTCCGTAACGAGGTTGAAAACCTGATTGAGCAAACCGATGTGTTCTGTGAAACAGGAACGTGGTCAAGCTCTGTTATGAGTTGTATCGACGAGAATGGTGACCCAATTGATCGTGAGCTTTCTAACCCATACAAGTCATTTAAAAACGTCTCAAAAGCCGTTATCCAAGGGGTTGAGCTGTCAGGTAATATCCAGTTTTCTGAGCAGTGGGCAATGTCGGGTAACTACACTTACCTGGATACAGAAGACAAGTCGACAGGTGAAGAGCTGAACGAGCGATACAAGCACTCGGCATTTGCTCGCCTGAACTGGTACCCAACCAAAGACTTGGATCTGTTTGCGAGCGCTCGTTACCGTGGTGAACGTAAGATTGACTCTGAGCTGACTCAAGACTCTTACACAACGTTAGATATGGGTACGGTATATCATGTGAACGATTCACTGCGCATTCGCGCGGGTATCACCAATCTAACTGATGAGAGTGTGTCGAAAGAGCTTGAAGACATTGGTTATGTTGAAGCACCACGTACTTACTATGTTGGTATGACAGCAGATTTCTAACCAGAAACTCAAACGATAAAGGGGCGTCACAGTTTGCACTGGGACGCCCCTTTTCTTTGCCTATTCAGATATTAACTAGCCTGAGTTACTTCATCGGCTATGTGCTCTGTAGGTAGGGATGAACTGAATCCACGCAGGATATTCATCAATGTAATAGCAGTAAACAGTGCGATGACCAGTGACAGGTGCCACGCCTCACTCAAACCGAACTGGACTAACGTCAAACTCACCAGAGAAGAAGCGATCATTTGGCCACCACCAGACATTGCTGCGGCCGTTCCTGCTTGTTCCTTATAAGGTTGCATGACCAAAGCCTGAGCACACGGCAAAGCAATACCGTTACCCAATATCATCAGTAGTTGCCCCAGCATCAAATACAACGGCTCTACCGGACAGAAGAACAACCATATCGCCGCACTGATATGCAACACCGGCGTACATAGCAGCATCTTTTTGTTGCCAATGATCGGGCGGGCGCGGTTACAAATGGTTGTTCCGCCCAGCATACCCAGAGCGGGAATGAGTGCCCACATCGCGTATTCATCGGAAGTCATACCGATTTGATCCTGCATAATAAATGGCATGACAGACACGGTTGTGATCATCAAACTGAAGTTAAGCCAACTTATGCTAGCAAAGCTCATGAAGTAACGTGAGGTGAGTAGATTTCGGTACTGACGTAACATCGTCTTAGGTGACGGAATGGAAGAACGCTTTGAAATTGTCTCGGTGAAGCGAAAAGCAATGATTACCCAGGCGATCGACACATAACCTAACAACGAAATAAACACCATACTCCAGCCGAAATGGAAGTTGATAAAACCACCAATAACGGGTGCCATTAGAGGTGTGATAGAAGCTGCCATCGCAATATAAGACATCGCGACCGGAAGTTCGCTACCGCTAAATCGATCACGGGTAGAAGCTCGGGCTAATACAGCGCAGCAGCCAGTACCTAATCCTTGCAGAAAACGCCCCATGACCATGCCAGTAAAAGTCTGGCTCATAAATATGATCATCAGTAGCCCTGACATGGCAATCAGCAGTCCGGTTAACAAGACTTTTTTTCTGCCTAAAGCATCGGATATGGGGCCATAGATAAACTGGGACGGGCCAAAACCAAGTAAGTAAATACTTACTAATAGCTGAGCTTGGTCGAGTGAAATCGAGAAGTCTTTTGCTATCCATGGCAAAGATGGCATCACCAATCCCATACTCAGCTGACCGACACTGATAATCAGGCAGGCGAGTAAAATGGAACGAAAGTTAATGGCATTCTTCATGATGATTCACCATTTGAAAGACCAGATCTTCCACGTGTTCTCATTCCGCCCTCATCGTCAAATTCATTCAATTTGGCTTTAACGCGTTTTACTGTCGATAAGCTGATATCACACTGCTGGGCAACACTGTGTAGCGTGTTACCTTCGAGCAGTAGTGTTGCGATTTGTTGATGCTTGGCTTTGTCTGCAGGGCGACCGCGAAATTTTTGTTTCCATCTATCGGGCTCACCTTTAATGGCTCGTCGACCTTGCTCTGCGGCAAACAAGCGATGCTGGGTTTGTACTTTTCCGTAACCAGACAGCAAGGTGGTCAAGGTCTTGGTTTCAACCGATCCTGGCTCGAAACAAAGTGGCTCGCACACCGTTTTCAGTGTCACGTTTTTATTTAGTAATAGCTCGATGGTATTGAGTGACTGACTGAAATCACGTCCAAAAGTCGTTAGCCACCAAATGATGATGGTATCGCCAGGTTTGATGATTTCGAGTAATTGTTGGAATGACTCACGCTCGGTCGGTGGTATGCAGCCACGCGCTTTGTCTTCAAAATGTTGCGCGTCAGGAGCCGCCGCTTTCAAAATTGATAGGTTCTCGCTGTAAGCACGATTTCGAGGCGAATAGCGAGAATAGAGGTAGGTTGTCATGATGGTTTGCCTCGTAAAGAAATTGGTTCATATAATGTAATGGTTCATAAATATACGCTGGTTCATTAATACTTACAACACCAAATGAACCAAAGATAAGGAAACCAGCAGAAATAAAAAAAGCCAGTCAAAAAATTTTTGACTGGCTTGGTATTAAAACCTAATGGCAGGGGGGCCGTATTTCATCTTATCTATCTCCTCATTTCTCTGGGGCGAGAAATGAGATAGGGCAGTGGTTAACTAAGAGACGAAACGTTTAAGCGGTTGCTTGCTTATTCTGTTTTGCCTTTTCACGCATGCCCAATACGACGGTCAGGGCAAATGCAGTGATGAAAGAGATAATCATGCCAATGATGTAGTAGCTTATTTTGTCTGGTGATATAGAGATAATGCCAGGTAAGCCTGCTGCACCAAGTGCTTGCGCTTTCACGTTAAATAGGGTGATAAACGCACTCGCAACGGCTGAGCCTACGATTGCTGCTAAGAACGGGTAGCGAAGCTTCAGGTTCACACCGAACATTGCTGGCTCGGTAATACCCAATAACCCAGTGATACCAGATGGGACAGCGATGCCTTTCATTTTCGTATCGCGCGTTGTGAAACCTACCGCTAATGCAGCTGCGCCTTGAGCGACATTCGACATGGCAGCAATAGGGAAAATAAATGTACCGCCGGTGGTTGCGATGTCTGCCAATAGCTGAGTTTCAATTGCGATGAAGCTGTGGTGCATACCGGTAATAACAAACGGAGCGTAGATAAAGCCAAACAGAGCGCCACCAACAAAACCAGCCGAATCGTATAGCCAGTTCAGACCATCACCCAGCATAAAGCCGAGGTCACGAGTAAACGGACCGACCAAAGTGAACGTTACAAAGCCAGTAATAAAGATAGCCAGCATTGGGGTTAGCAAGTTATCCAATACGGAAGGGATAATTTTACGTAGGCCAAGTTCGACTTTTGCCAGAATAAACGCAGACACCAAAACAGGGAGTACTGAGCCTTGGTAGCCGACTTTTTGGATCTCCAAGCCCAGAATGTTCCAAGTTGGGACCGTGCCCGAAACCGATGCACTGCCGAAGCCCCAGCCATTCAGTAAGTCTGGGTGAACCATCAGCATGCCAAGTGCAGCACCCAAGAATGGGTTACCACCAAATTTCTTCGAAGCAGAAAACGCCAATAAAACAGGTAAATAAACAAAAGGCGCGTTGGCGAATGTGTTGATCATGCTCGCTAGGTCTGCCAGGCCTGGGTACGCTTCGATGATCGACTGACCTTCAATAAACAAGCCTTGTGCGGTAAGCAGATTGAAAAGACCCATAAGCAGACCGCCAGCAACGATCGCTGGGATGATTGGAACAAAAATATCCGACAGTCCTTTCACTGCACGTTGAACGATATTTTGTTTCTGAGCACCTGCTGACGCGACGTCGTTGGTAGACATTTCGGCCAGGCCAGTCTGTTTCGCCATCTCGGCGTATACCTGATTTACAATGCCAGAGCCGAAAATAATTTGATACTGACCAGCAACTTTGAACTGACCTTTAACCCCGTCTAATTCGCCTATGGCTTCTTCATTGACTTTTTCTTCGTCTTTTAGCGCTAAGCGTAGACGCGTAGCACAGTGAGCAAGGGCTTGTAGGTTATCTTTACCGCCTAAGTGCTCTAGTAATTGTTTTGCTATGACTGGATAGTTCATTGCACACCCCGATTGGTATTACTGAAATTTAAAATGTATCCAAGTGCTATCGCCAATATTACAGATTGATCATTGTTACTGAATCACCTGTTTTACCGCTCATAATTGAGGGGATGTTTGACTTTATAATACTCAAGCCCGCTTAAATTTGTGGTCTGAGTACCTATCTGCACCTGATTTATCGTTTTTGTATTTTTGGGAACGTTTGCAAAATGGATTTTTGATGATTATTCATAAGTGGTCAAAGCATAAGACTGAAATGTGTGAGTGTGATCCCCATATTCGTCAACAAAATTCCGCTTAACGAGGGTAAAATCACGTTAATTGACTAGGGATACAGAGCGCTTTCTGCAAACAATCCCAATAAATAAGTGGAATAGGGGCAATATGGCAAGTTTGCACGACGTTGCGCGTTTGGCTGGTGTGTCGAAATCCACCGTATCTCGCGTGATAAACAACGAGTATGGGGTAAAAGAAGCCACCAAAGTGAAAGTACGTAAAGCGGTGGAAGAATGTGGTTACGTAGTGAATCAGGTTGCTAAGGATCTCAAATCTCAAAAGACAAACCTTATTGGTGTGATCGTACCGCGCGTGTCTTCTCACGCTATTTCTCAGGGTGTTGATGGGTTGACTGCTGTTATTGAACGGTCAGGAAAACACGTCTTGTTAGCCAATACACATCAGATTTATGAAAAAGAAGTTGAGTATATTCAGATCTTTAATCAAAAAAGGGTCGAAGGAATTATACTCTATGCAACGCACCTAGATGCGAAACTAGTGAAAGCCATTCAACAGTCTAATGTACCTGTTGTTCTGGTGGGGCAAGATGGCTCTCTGCATAATGTACCAAGTGTTGTCCATGACGATGTACGTGTAGGTTTTGAAGCGGGTAACCGCCTGATTGCAGCAGGTTGTCAGCATGTCGCTTTCATTGGTGTTCAGGGTGATGACATCGCGGTTGATGCACAGCGTTCTCAGGGACTTGAGCAGGCTTTAGCCTTTCATCAACAATCATTGCTCGTCCATGCCAGAGGCGACTTCACCATAGAGTCAGGCTATCAGCAAGCGCAAGAGTTGATCAGAACCTATCCAGAAGTCGATGGACTGTTTTGTGCGACTGACCGTATCGCCGTTGGCGCTGTTAAGGCACTGCGTGAAATGGGTATAAAGGTCGGTGAACAAGTACGTGTACTGGGTGTTGGTAATGATGAACTTTCGAGCATCAGTATTCCGAGTTTATCTACTTTCAATTATGCCTTTGATAAAGCTGGGGAAAATGCCGCGAAAATGTTGCTTGAACGCATTGAAGGCCGTGGTGAAGAGATGAGCAAAGTGGTGCTGACGTTCCAAAACATCGAACGTGAAACGTGCTAGATGGAAACACCCTTTTAGGGAACGTTCCCCTAAGCTAAAAATAAAAAACCGATGCGAATTAAAGCATCGGTTTTTTTTATTGTTATTTCATCCAAACAAACGCTTATTCTGCTGAAGGTTTAGCTTTCGAGTTCGGCTGGTAATGTAAAATCACCATCGACGTCGGTGAAAGCAGTACTTCGCCTTCAGCGTGGCCTGGATTTAAGTTGCGTACATTGGTATCACAAATCGTTATCCAATTTTGCTTGCGATCATTTGGCAACTTAAAGCGCGCAGTCGCATTGGTTTGGTTGATTAAGTACACCAACTCTTGCCCGTCTTTGCCGATCCCAAGGTGAAGTGCCACAGAGCTAAGACGGTTCCAGTCATCATGCTCCATTAAGTGGCCATCAGTTCTTCGCCAGAAAATACGATTGTTATTGCGGCTGTCACCACTGAACGAACGAATAAATGGCACCATGTATTTCTTACGATTGGCAACCATTTGCGACATCCAGACTTTGAAATGTTGTTTACGCTCTGTTTGGCTCCAGTTTAACCAACTGGTTTCGTTGTCCTGACAGTAGGCATTGTTATTACCTCCCTGTGTATGAGACAGCACATCAGCGGTTAGGATGTGAGGAATGCCGAATGAAAACAACAAGCTCGCGATCAGATTACGTTTCTGCTTTTCGCGAGTCGCAATGATCATCAAGTTTTCCGTCTCACCTTCTACACCGTAGTTTTCTGAGCGGTTATCACCGTGTCCATCGCGGTTCTCTTCGCCGTTGGCTTCATTGTGTTTGTGTTTGTAGGACACTAAGTCTTGCAGAGTGAAGCCGTCATGATAAGTGATGTAGTTGACGGTCAGTTTGTAAGGCCAGTTTGCAGCGCTATAGATATCTCGCGAACCCATCAGGCGAGTCGCAAACTCTTTTAAGTAGCCTTGATCGCCGCGCCAGAAGCTACGAGAGATGTCACGAAGCTTATCGTTACATTCATTCCAGCCAAAGGGGAAGTTACCCACTTGGTAGCCGTTAGGGCCGATATCCCAAGGCTCTGCGATTAACTTGGTTTCACGAAGAATAGGATCCTGTGCCACCGCTTTGAAAAATGCCGCTTCAGGGTTGTAATTGTCTCCCTGACGGCCAAGTGTGGCGGCCAAATCGAAGCGGAAACCATCCACTTTGAACTCACTAACCCAGTAACGAAGCGTATCCATCACTAAGTTTAGGGCAGGTTGATAAGTGAGATCGACGGTATTGCCACACCCGGTATAGTTAGCAAAGTGGGTGCCATGCTTAATGTAAAAACGTGAATCCAAGGCTTTAAGGTTAAAAATTGTTGGACCTTCTCCGCCTTCAGCCGTGTGGTTATAGACCACATCAAGAATGACTTCGATCCCGTTTTTATGAAGCTCACGAATGGTTGTTTTTAGCTCTGTCACCGCGTCCTTTTTCGCATAGCGGGGATCGGGGGTCATGAACAGGTAGGGATTATAGCCCCAGTAGTTCGCTTTCTTCATTTCGAGTAAATGGGGCTCGTGCATACACGCGGCGATAGGTAGCAACTGCAACGTGTTAATGTTCTGCTGCTTATAAAAAGCCAACATCTCTGGTGTAGACAAACCGAGATAATGTCCTTTCTTGGCGGCATCAACTTTGGGGTGAAGTTGAGTGAGACCTTTTACGTGGGTCTCGAATAGCACCATTCCTTCTCGTGGGATTCGCGGGTGCTCCGTTTTCTGCCAGTCAAAATCATCTTTGATAACCACACACTTTGGCATATCGAAGCTTTTCTTTGCAGAGTAAGGAGGTTGGTAATGGAGCGCCTTATCGATTGACTTCGCGTAAGGGTCCGAGATGAGCAGCGGTTCATCATTATGGGAGACGATGTAGCCGTACTTCTGACCAGCCTTAACTTTTGGAATAAAGGTGTGCCGTATACCAGCGTATTCACCTGGTAGATCGTGCAGCGTGTACTTGTCGTCGTCGGAAAACAACGCCAGCTTTATGTCTTTATTCTCGGGCGAATGAATAGAGAAGTTACAGCCTTCTTTATTCAGTGTTGCACCCAAGGGGTATGGGCGAGATCGAAATTGCGTCATCTGAGATTCTTTATTTAATAATTATTGCTACCTATAGGAAACTATAAGTTAAAAACTTTGTCTTACTAAGGTCAACAGCCTTAATTACAAAACAAGATAAAATATTCATGTAATTTAATTACTTTAAATATTCACTTTTGTGTTTAAAATTTGATCTTCCTATCATTTTGTACGAGTCCATAAATAAAAATACTTACGGACTACGCCCTATATCCGTGATATAGCTAGATGAAACGCCATACGGTATATTTTCTACGCCTTTCTCATCCCCCTTAATTTAGTTTAGGGCGGAGGAAGTCATCCTTGTACGCCTCGGGTAATCTCGATTCTGTTGAAACAAACGGGGACTTGTTCCCATCTTACCTCTCTTTCTCTAGGTGAAGTTAAACTGCCTTTTATTCATCTTTAGAGCGAGCAGGGAAGACAGAATTATAAATACCCTTAATGGAGTTAAGAATGAAAAAAGTAAGTGTAATTGCTGCAGCAGTGGCTGCCTCTTTAGCTGCTGGCTCTGCATTCGCAGTGGATTTTCATGGTTACATGCGTGCTGGTGTTGGCGTGAGTGGTGACGGTGGCCAACAAGTAACATTTGAAAAGAACAAAATTGGTCGTCTTGGTAACGAAGGCGATATCTACGGTGAAGTACAACTAGGCCAAGAAGTTTACAACAACAACGGTAAAACGTTCTACGTAGACTCTATGGTTGCAATGACTTCTAACGGCTCTAATGACTGGGAAAGTACTTCTACTAACTGTGGTTTAAACGACGCTGGCGACGCAGTTGAGTGTGTTGATGATGCACAGTTCGCTCTACGTCAGTTCAACGTACAAGCGAAAGGCCTGCTAAACTTCGCTCCTGAAGCAACACTTTGGGCAGGTAAGCGCTTCTACCAACGTCACGACGTTCATATCTCTGACTTCTACTACTGGAACATCTCTGGTGCTGGCGCGGGTATCGAAGGTATCGAAGCTGGTCCTGGTAAACTATCTTTCGCATGGGTTCGTAACGACCGTTCAGACATCACTGATGAAGGTAACGACGGCGATGCAGCAAACGTTAACACACTAGACCTTCGCTACGCAGGCCTTTCTCTATGGTCAAATGCGTCTCTAGAAATGGGTCTGGATTACGCCATCGTAAACGAAACTGAAGATGCGTCTAACAGCACTAAAGATGCGAAAAACGGCGTTATGGTTACTGCTGAGTTGACTCAAGGTCTAGACTCTGGCTTTAACAAAACAGTATTCCAATACGGTACTGAAGGTTACTCTAAAGCATTCGCATTCTACGGCGATGGTAGCTGGTACGGTGCAGAAGCTAACGACGGTGCAGACGGCTACCGTATTATCAACTGGGGTGTAATTGGCCTAGGCGACAACTGGGAACTTGGTCACCAGTTAGTGTACGGTGTTGGTAACGACATGTGGGATGGTCAAGACAAGTGGGAAACATTCTCTGTAGTTGCTCGCCCAATGTTCAAATGGGATGAAAACAACAAGACTATCTTCGAAGCGGGTTACGCAATCGACGATAACGATGGTTTCGAAAGCACTTACGGTAAGATGACTGTTGCTCAAGCTTGGTCTGCTGGCTCTAGCTTCTGGGCTCGTCCAGAAATCCGTCTATACGCGACTTACCTAACAGCTGACGACGACAACGATACGCAAAAATTTGACGGCGGTCGTTCAGACGATACGTTCCAATTTGGTGTACAAGCTGAAGCTTGGTGGTAATCATCTAGCCACTAAGTCCTAAATTGTCCTAGAATGATACAGCCAGAACCTATCTGGCTGTATTTATTTCAAAAACAATAAAAAAGTCGAGGTAGACAGTAATGAGAAAATGGCTTGCTCCCGTACTGCTGGGCATGTTGGCGTCTGGCTGTGCGTCTGTAGAACAAGTAGAGATGACTTCTAATGACCAGCAACAGGTGATCACCCAGTCTGGTGATATTCAATGGGTACCGCTTGATGTACCTGTGGTTACTGATTTTGCTTTGACTGATAAAAGCCAAATGCTACTGGATGGTAACAGTGCAGGCGCTATCGCCGCATTTGCACTTCCGGGAAACCGTGGCAGTCTCGATTTACAACTAGAGACATTCGTTAGCACTGACCTTCAATTTTACGCACCAAATGTAATCGTGGTTAATGCGGACGGAAAAACCGTTTATTCAGCAGATTTTTCAAAGTTTGAGTACGTACCTGCAAAAATGTTGGATAACGACAAATTCGTACTCGATCTCAATGTTATTCCTGACATGAGTGGTAATGACCTTCATGTGTTGATTTACACCACTTCCGAAGATTTGAAAGGAAGTACTCAGATTCTGCATCCGGCGAAAGCCTATGCTAAAGCGCGTCATACTCAGCCGCCAGATATTGCGGATCCATTTGCAAAGCACAGCCCTCTTGGCCAGTTCCGTCTATCGGTAACTGCAAATGATATCGTTACGACTAAGATTGTTGCGAAAAACGATAATATTCCAGAAGGTGCGGAATTAACCGGTTACTACCATCGTGCAATTGAAAGAGCAGTAGCCGAAGACAATATTCCTAAAGCCTTAACCTTGCTCGATGAAGCGAAAGAGTTAGGTATAGAAGGCGCGCAAGATGTATTTGTTAAAGCGGTAAATAGCAAATAATCGAATAAAAAAGGCCAGTGCAAGGCTGGCCTTTTAAATAATAAATTAACGTTTTAATATTTACCCCCACATACAGTTACCTCATTCACATATTTATTTTTATCCTTTTGTTTTTAATACTAATTAGAGTAATAATTAAACAATATTCCTAACCTGACTTTATGCTCGGGGGAATATACCTATCCAAGTAAATAAGCTCAGCAGGATAAAGTTTTATTACCTCATGCATGAGGAAATCTCAATATTAAACTTTCTCTGATCTAACGAGCTTTACTAATTAAAAAGGAATGACGTGAATATGAAGATGATGAAGACTTCTCTTGCTGCTGCCTTACTTGTTGCTTTAGTTGGTTGTCAATCTACCTCTGAGTCTGAAACGGCTGCGCAGCCTGTTATGAATATGTCTGATGCTGAAGCGATTGCATTCATGCAGGCTTGTGATAACCCAGATAGTGCAGACAAAGGACCAATTAAGAAACCGTTATTTGTCGTTGGTACATTTTCAGATTCTGACTGGAAACATGTGCCTCAGCGCCAATATAATTACAAAGGAAATAATATCTACCAAGCTGTGACTCAAGAAAAATCAGGTTCATTTAAAATGCAGTATGCAACAGAGTTATGGTTCCCTCAGTTTACAGCTAAAGGCAATCGAATGAATGTTGGTGAATTAACGCCATTAACATTTGGTGGTTACGGTACAGATACTTCAGTTGATATTAAAGAAGACGGGAAATATGTCTGGAGCCTTCAGTTTGAAGGGGAAGGTAAACCTCTTCATGTCATGGTAAATAAGTGCCAGTAATATTCTATTAAGTTAGTTTAATTTTGATTTTTATTTAATTGGCCCCGGCATGTGAAAAATGCTGGGGCTAATTTTTTGGGAGATTATACGTGAATAAACGACTATATCGATCTTTACTGGCCTTAGCCGTAACAGGCGCTCTTTCGGGCTGTAATTCATCTGATGGTGATAACGGAGCAACTTTACCCGAAGTCAGTAACTATGCTTGCCAGACAAATGTATTGGAGCAAAGTAATCAGCTTCGGACTTATCAGATCATGGTTGAAAGCTTTGTCGATGGTGATACGAGTATTGGTTATTCCACGGGATATGGCACTAGTCATCACAATGGTGATCTGCAAGGTATTATTGATTCACTGGACTACATCCAAAGCTTGGGGATGAATGCAATTTGGCTAACGCCTATTTTTGAGTCTGAGGTCATTGATGGGCAAGATGACTGGGCTGATCGTTTGGATGCTACGGGTTACTATGCGACGGATTATTTTACGATAGATCCGAACTTTGGTGATTTAGAAACCGCGAGAACGCTGGTGGACGAAGCACACAGACGAGGCTTGTACGTCTTTTTTGATGGTGTGTTTGGTCACCACAAAGCGGGGTTAATTAAACCTTCTCCATCCGGATTGCTACCATCAGGATCAAATAACCCTGTTGATTATCCACAGAGCCTTGAATTTTACAAAGAAGTGGCGACCTATTGGATCAACGAGCTCAAGATAGACGGATGGCGTTTAGATCAGGCGTATCAGGTCCCAACCGACGCCTGGACACAACTGCGTAAAGCGGTGGATCAAGCCTCGCAAAATGTGACTTACACCAACAGTGACGGTGAACAGGTGAACCCTCTTGGCTACATGGTGGCGGAAGTCTGGAAAGGGGAGTCAGACATAGCTGATGAAGCCTATGGCACAGAAAGTGATCCTGCCTTGTGTTCTGCTTTTGATTTTCCGATGCGTTACCGCATTGTCGAAACGTTAGCCGTAAACGAAAGTGGTGTGGGCGGCAGAGGCGTCGACTGGCTGGATAATGGTTACCTTACTCATCAACAGTACCCAAGTCATGCACAACCTAACTTAATGATAGGCAATCACGATTTAGTGCGTTTTGGTGATCTATTGCAACGGGGTGGGATTGCGGATGTAAACGATGCAGAATATTGGTTACGCCATAAAGCGGCATTTGCTTTCCAGGCGGCTTACTCGGGACCGATCACCTTGTATTATGGAGACGAAATTGGCGACCAAGTTGAGGGTTTTGCGGCGAAAGAGGACATCAATACTTGTGCTCTCGCGGGACTATGTGATGATCACGTTGCCAGAAGCAGCGCGAAAATTGAAGGGATTACGGCAACTTTAGATGCTAATCAGGCTGACCTTAAAAGTTATGTTCAATCTCTGATGACAATGCGCGCTGCACACCCTGCGTTATATGAAGGTTCACGTACTAACCTGTTGTCGAGCAACGGCAGTTATGTCGACCTCAAGACATCTGATACCGATCAGGTATTGTTTGCGTTAAATACACGGGAGAGTGCCAGAACGGTAATACTCAGTGAGGACGCGGTCGGCAGTGATAAAGGTCTAGTAGATCTATTGACGAATGAGACCGTATCGTCAAGTAACGGGCAGTATCAAATCCCGATGTCGCCTTTACAAGCGCGCTTTTTTGCAATAAGCAAATAAGCCTGTAGAAGTTAAAAAGGGGGAAGCGATAGCTTCCCCCTTTGGTATCGTTGAATCAATTAGTTTTGAGTGACCGTTACGATTGGTGCTGCTGTATCAGCGGCATTGAAGTGGAAGTTGTAGCTTGCGTCTGCTGGTACCGTAATACTAATGTTACCGCTTGCTCCGCCCGCTTCCATAGTAAATGGAGTACCGAATTCAATTGCTCCCTGGCCTCCGAAGTTAGTGGCGTCAGCCCAATCTGAGCTGGCAACCTTCATGTCGAATGTCCCTGCAGTCAGGTCAATATCTAATGAGTACACATCGTTTGCAACATAGCTGAACTTCGCGCTTTCAATCGCTGCCCAGTTAGCGTCTGTTACATCACCGCGTAGGTAAAGTGCAGTTTCGCCAAACGTTGGTGCGTCTGCTGATTTTGTTACCGAAACAACTGGTTTTTCTACGCTGTCATCTTGAACGTTAAGTGCATTAAGGATGAAGGTGTATTTACCTGTTTCAGCTACCGTCAGTGTACAGTTCTCATCAGTTCCCAGATCAAGAGAATCACCCGCCTGATCCGCTGCGCTACAACCAATATTTGGGTTCGACCAACCAGTGTCTGCAAATTTGAACTCATGGTCACCAGCTTCCAATACACCTGTTACAGAGTACATACCGTTACCAATGAAGGTCATTGCCCAGTCTGAGCTATCTGCCCAACCGTTCATTGTTCCTTTCACGTAAACAACCGTTTCACCGTAAGGAGGGATGCTTGATACGTCTTTGTTTGACGTATTCACAGGCAGACCCGCACCTTGCGCGCCAGCTTGAGGCTGTACAAAGACTGCCGTCGTCAGGGCTGGTACAGTGAAGGTTTCTCCAGAGAAACTTGCTCCTTGAACAACAGTATCCGCAGAGTTTTGCTGCACGGTATGAAGTTCGAAACCGCTCGCGCCAGCTATAGTAAACGATTGTGCCTCAGATGATGAGTTAACTACTGCGACAATTGCGTCGTTGTTTGGATCCAGATCCTGACCTGCAGAGACACCGTCATCAATAGACATAACAATCAGACCAGCAACTTGATCTTGACCAACGTTGCGGAAGTCGACACGATTCATTACTTCTTGAGCGGTATCCAGACGGAACAGTTCACTTGAACTACGGATTTTTAGTAGCTCGAGGAATTGCTGCTTGGTTAGCTCAATGTCAGTTGTATCAGGTTTCGCTGTGCTGTCACTGATGATCGTTTTGATCAGATCCCAGTTATCGCCATCTTTATCTTCACGAGGTAGACCTACGTTCCAGTTGTTGTCGCTACCGTCAAAGAATACACGGTTGAACCAGTCGCCAGAATCGTAAGAGTCGCGCTGCATTGATTTTGAACGAAGGAGTTCAGAGCCCATGTGAATGAACGGAATACCTTGTCCTAGCATCACGGTTGAAAGTGATACGCTTTGCATACGAGCACGATTAGCCGAGCTGATGCCTGTCGCAATCTTGTACGCGTTGTTATCCCAAAGTGTTTGGTTATCGTGCTTAGAAACGTAAGAAATGTTCTCTGAAGGCATCCTAGTATAGCCAGCAGGCGCACCGTTGTAGTCTACGTTCTTACCAAGCTTGGTCTCACCGGTGTAATCGACAAGGATGTAATCTGCCAAGTTACCTGCCATACCCAGACGAACGATATCTTGGTTGTGCAGACGACCATTTACTGCGTCAGTATCTGTTTTGGTTTCTTCGTTAGCGTATGCCGCGTTACCAAAACCCTGATTGTAACGAAGTGAGTGTTTACCATCTGAATCGACACCACCATCGAATGGACCACCACCACGAACTGCATCACGTAGGCGATCTGAGAAGGTACCGATCTCTGTACCAGCCATGTTTAGCTGAGTCGCTTGATCGAAGCGTGCGTCGTTAGCCACCTCACCAAAGTCCCAACCTTCGCCGTAGAATAGTGTGTTCGGGTCAATCTCACGGATTTGCTCTAAAGCGTAAACCATTACATCTTTTGGCTGGTGACCCATCAAGTCAAAACGGAAGCCGTCAACTTTGTAGTCTTTCGCCCAAACCTTCAGTGAGTCAACCATCAGTTTACCCATCATCAGGTTTTCAGTTGCGGTGTTGTCACAACAGGTAGAGTTTTCTACGCCACCAGTATTCACGTTTAGACGGTGGTAGTATCCCGGAACGATCTTATCCAGAACAGATTTGTCATTGATGCCAGATGCGTTGGTATGGTTGTAAACCACGTCCATCACCAACTTAAGTTCCATTTTATGCGTTGCCTGAACCATTTCACGGAATTCAAGAATACGCTGTGTGCCATTCGGGTTCGTTGCGTAGCTGCCTTCCGGTACAGTGTAATGGAATGGGTCGTAACCCCAGTTGAAACTGTCTAGCATACGCAGATCGTTCATCAGTTTCTGTGCAGACCCAGATGCAGGATCGTAACCGTTCAGAACATCTTCAATGATTTTCGCATCATCTTCTGATTCACAGACAGAAGCGTCAGGTTTAATGCCACATAGTTTGCCAACGGTATCGTTGATGTCGACGCGGTTGTCTACGTTCTCATCGACGGTAGCGATATCAAATGCAGGTAGAATGTGTAGCGTTGTTAAACCTGCATCTTTCAGCGCTTGTAGGTGAGAAACAGACTCACGTTCAGGCTCTGTTAGCGCTAAGTATTTGCCGTTATATGCTGGTGTGCCTTGGCTGTCATTGAAACTGAAATCACGCAAATGTGATTCGTACAATACGTGATCTTCGTCTTTTTCAACGGTTGGACGGTCGTAATTGTTCCAGTCTTGTGGCATTAAGCTAGCGTCGTTCAGGTCGACAACTTGTGAGTAAAGAGAGTTTAGCGACAAGCTTAATGAGTATGGGTCAGTGACCATACGCGTTTCCACAACGCCAGTTGTTGGGTGGTAAACCTTCACCTGATAGCGGTAGAACTTGTTTACTACGTTACTTTGTGGCTCGGAAACCCAAATACCCGTTACGCTGTCTTCCGTCATTGTAACGGTTGATTCTTCTTGTAGATTCTCATCGTAGATAATCAGAGAAACGTCTTGAGCCGTTGGAGCCCATAACTTGAAGGTTGCAGCGCCGCCTTCAACAATCGCGCCCAGTTCCTGACCGATCGCGTTACCCGCATCGGCATCAGCGAATACCGCATCCAGTACGCCTGGTTTTTGCACTTCAGTTGCAGAAATGACATCACCTTCAGCGTTGTAAGCCACCATTACGATTTGTGATTTTAGAATCGTACGCAGTGTAGCGTCATCCACATCGATACCAGCAGCTTGCAGGCTAGATAGGTGACGGAAGCGAGATTTCAGATCATCAGACAAATCACCTGCTTTGCTTAGCTCTACCGCTGTGCCACCAGTGATCTGTTTGTCTTCATCCATTTGGATGTCGTTAGTCAGGCTGTAGTAAAGCTTCATTGAGTCAGCATTTGCTGCCGCTTCCCAAGCAATAGTGTTTGCATCTAACCAATGTGCTTTCTGGCCATCAACGTCAACTGGTCGCTCTTCGATTGGTTCGTAGAACAGTTCGCTACTGCCGTGGAAGCCAAATACCCCTTTAGATTCGCCTATCTTCGTCAGCTCGACTTTCGAGTTTGCACTGCCGAAGGCTTTGTCATCACCATTGTGTAAGATGAAGTTCATACATTCGTATGGGTCAGCGGCGTCAGGATCGACTTTAAGTACGTAGTACGCACCGTAGGTTTCGCTGATACCGTCATATTCGCGAGGCGATGCCCAATCAGTACCGCCGCTTGTAATGCCCATGGCATCTAAATCTGTACTGGTACAGCCTTCGCCGTTCCATAGGTGCAAACCCCAGCCCTCGTAGCCGCTTGCTGAAGATGCTGAGGCAACATCACGTTTATAGTAAACAACAACTTCATTCTCTCCCGCAGGGTACAGTCCTGCACTCGGGCTGGTGGTATTGTCGTCGGTGCTGTCACTACCACAACCGCTGATCACCGCGACGGAGATCAAAGGCAGTACGGTTTTGGCAATTATTGATAATTTAAATGTTTTTTTGTCCACGTTTACAAATCCATTTTTATTGAATTGATATAAAGAACGCGTCAGTTCTTCGGCTCAAAGAACGGAAGAACCATACGTCCTATCTGGTGCAAATGCCGAAAGGAAATGTTCAAAGAAATGCTAATACACTGACTCATCAGCAAAATGTGAGAACGGACTGTTTAGTTTTTTACAAATGAAAATTTTCTTACACAGTGGATTTGGTTCACAAATTAACTAATAAAACGGACGCATAGTGAGAGGAGTGACACACACTCAAAATGTTAATTTTGATAGGAGTAGGAAGGGGGGATGACAAGGGAGGAGAATGTCTCAGCCCCAAAAGCGTGACTACCTTCTATAAAAAACCAATCAATAATTTTCGATAAAAAATAAGTTAAGGCGTCTGAGTTTCAATCACGTCATTCTTTACTTCTCAACTTCAGATTTTCATCGGGTAGCCGATATAAAGTCCAAGTGCTGAAACTATTCAGACAAAAGCAATTTAAGGGTTTCCCTATGGGGGAACGTCAATTTATATCATGGAGAACAAGAGGCGGTTTATGAGTAGCATGGGTATTGCCATTGCGGCAACTGGCCTTTCACTTGTCCTGATATTTGTATGGATGATCTCGCTGTCGATGCGAAAACAACGTCTGGAAGTAGAGCGGCAGGCTCGTGAGGCGGCATATCGCAAGGCAATGAAAAAAGCTCGTGAGCAAGAGCTTAAAGAGCGGGAATTTAAGGCTGAAACCGGGCACATACCGACGATTTTATTTCTGGCGAAAGAAGCGGAAAGAAACAATATCAAGCAGGCTTTGTATTGGTACGATAAAGCGGCGAAGCTAGACAACATCAGTGGCATGTACGGCATTGTTCGCATGAGTGAGCGTATGCGTGAAGATGTGGTTCTAAAAGAGCAGGCAAACTTTTGGCGCACTGCGATCGCTGGCGTAGAAGGTGATCTGGAAGCGAAATTTATCACCGGAAAAGCGCTGGTTTTTGGCCGAGGTGTGGAACAAAACGTCGCCAAAGGACATGAACTGATCGAAGAAGCGGCCGACGAGGGTTGTGTCGATGCGATGCTGTATATGGGTGAGTGGCAGTTATCCCCGGAAAATACGTCGGGTCACAGTGCCGACGCACTCTATTGGTTTATGAAGGCTGCAGAGAAAGACAGTATCGCTGGAAAAATTCAGGTAGGACTGTGTTACACCAAAGGTATTGGTACTGAAAAAAGCATGCTGAAAGGCCGTTATTGGCTGGAAAGTGCTGCAGAGCTCGGCAGTGCAGAAGCCATGTATTATGCAGGAGAAGCCTGGAAAGATTCGAGCAAAACTGGCAACGCTATTGCCTACATTTGGCTGTTTCTCTCTGCAAGCATGGGGTTCGAAGCAGCTCGAATATTACGGGATAAAGTCGCGGGTAATATCGGCGTTGATGTGGTGGTAGGCTTACAGGTGATTGCCAAACCGCTGCAAAGAATGATGGCATCCGGCGTGGTAAAAAAGCACTCTATCATTCGTGCGTTAAACAAGGTTTATAAACGTGAGGCGTACTTCCCTAATGAAGATGAATTAAAAGATGTCATCGCTGATGAGCCTAATCCAGAGCAAGACCAGTCAATCGAAGGATACACGACCAACTCTCGTCATGCGTCAATAACAGATGAGGTAGATACAACACCAAAATCATCGTTCTCCTCTCAGCCTTCCAAAGCTGCGCTCGATTTTACCCAGAACTTCCTCCAGCCGTAATGATTGAATAAGCCTCACACTTGAGGCTTTTACTTTAACAGCCTGAAAACTCTTATTGATACAACACGGTTAAGCCGGCACAAGGTTCTGAAGGTCAAATACGGGCATCGGTAAGGGATGGTTAAGAATTGAGTTAAACAATCTTTGCTAGTCGGATACACTAGCGGCTTCGCAAAACTGGCGCTTGCCGCAGTCTTTGAACTATCGATAACAAAAATAAAAGGACAGGTACAATGCAGGGTATCCTCTCTATACAATCACACGTTTCTTTTGGTCATGCTGGTAACAGCAGCGCTGTCTTTCCGATGCAGCGTATGGGTTTTGAAGTGTGGCCTATTCATACCGTGCAGTTTTCCAATCACACCCAATATGCAGAGGGTTGGACAGGTCGAGCGTTTTCAGCCGATGACATCAGTGAGCTTGTTCGTGGTTTAGGTAACATTGGCGCTCTGGAAAAATGTCAGGCGGTATTAACTGGTTACCAAGGAAGTGCAGAACAGTGCCTCGCCGTGGAACAGACGGTCACTCAAGTTAAGAGTAAGAACCCAGACGCACTTTATGTATGTGACCCAGTGATGGGCGCGCCTGATAAAGGCTGTATCGTTGCTCCGGGGATTGCTGAAAACCTGTTAACGCGTCTGATGCCAATGGCAGATGTGATCGTGCCAAATCAGTTCGAACTCAGCCAGTTTGCAGAAATGGAAATTCATACGTTGGAAGAGGCTATTACCGCCTGTCAGCGAGCGCTAGCGAAAGGCCCGAAAGTAGTATTGGTCAAACACCTTTACTGTCTGGATAACGGCAGCTTCAACATGCTACTGGCTACCCAAGATAGTATTTATCTGGCAAAACGCCCGCATTTTGAATTTGCCAAACAACCTGTTGGCGTGGGTGATCTTATCTCAGCGATTTTTACTGCTGGGCTACTCAAGGGTTGGAGCCCGAAACAGGCTTTCCAGCACTGTCATGATGCTTGTTATGGCGTACTTAGCGCAACTTTCCATGCTGGCGAGTGGGAATTACAAACTATCGCCGCTCAGCAAGAGTTTGTCGAGCCGGGTAAACATTTCCCAATTGAAGAAGTGGCCTTAACCACTGTGTAATCAAAGTTGATATAAAAAATGGGGAGCCAATCGGCTCCCCATTTTATTTGTCTATTGAATCGTAATTCGATTATTGCTGTTCTTTTTGGTGCTCTGAACGGCAAACTGCGGCAGTGAAGACAACGTCTGTAGAACTGTTTAGAGCAGTCTCTGCTGAGTCTTGAATAACGCCGATGATAAAGCCGACCGCTACCACCTGCATTGCTACGTCATTCGAGATACCGAATAGGCCACAAGCAAGAGGGATAAGCAGTAGAGAACCACCTGCAACACCAGAAGCACCACATGCAGATACCGCTGCAACGATACTCAGAAGCAATGCCGTCAATAGGTCAATTTCAATACCCATAGTGTGAACTGCAGCCAACGTTAGTGTTGTGATAGTGATAGCAGCACCCGCCATGTTGATGGTTGCGCCTAGAGGGATAGAAACTGAGTAAGTGTCTTCATCCAGTTTTAGCTTCTCACACAACGCCATGTTCACAGGGATGTTTGCCGCACTTGAACGAGTGAAGAATGCTGTTACACCACTTTCACGCAGACATTGGAAAACCAATGGGTATGGGTTTTGTTTGGTTTTGAAGTAAACGATCGCAGGGTTTACTACCAATGCGATGATAAACATTGCACCTAACAGTACTGCTAGCAGGTGAGCGTAGCTCGCTAGCGCGCTGAAACCTGTTGTTGCGAACGTTGAAGCTACCAAGCCGAAGATACCAAATGGTGCTAGACGAATAATAAAGCGTACGATGTGAGACACACTGTGGCTTAGATCTTCGAAAACCGCTTTAGTAGTAGCTGAAGCGTGATGCAGCGCCAGACCAAGACCAACACCCCAAGCAAGAATACCGATGTAGTTTGCTTCTACTAGAGCGTTTACTGGGTTATCTACCACTTTAAATAGTAGTGTGTGTAGAACTTCTGCAATACCTTGTGGTGGGGTAGCACCCTCAGCGCCGGTTACAAGCGTTAAAGTGGTTGGGAAAAGGAAGCTTAGAACCACGGCAGATAGCGCTGCGAAGAATGTGCCCAATAGGTAAAGCACAACGATCGGACGCATATAAGTGTGTTGGTTTTTCTTTTGGTTTGCGATAGACGCAGCAACCAAAATAAATACTAGGATTGGAGCAATCGCTTTAAGCGCTCCAACAAAAAGGCTACCAATCATTCCAGCGCTTTGAGCGTGACTTGGTGAAACTGTTGCAAGTAAAACACCAAAGACAATACCGACAAGGATCTGGAGAACGAGGTTACCACGAGCATATCGGGCAACGAGGCTGTTATGTTGCATACATCATTCCTGCAATGTTATGCCTAAGTGATTGAATAATAACTACACATTACACGGCGATAATGCCCTTATTAAATAAGGGATGAGCATTACTTCTGGTCACTAAGACACATGATTATCAATTATCCTGTTTTTATATAGTCAGTCATTCTCTGACTGAACCGCCCATATCTTAACTTGGTAATATTTTGTGTCTAGTTTTAGTTTGTTTTTGGATTAAATGTTTGCTGAATGTTATTAAATTAAGTTGTTTGTGTTGCAATAATTTGGTGGTTATGAATGATGCTTTTTAACAAAGTTATTAAAAAGGAGACAAATGTCTCCTTTAATTGAATTGACCGACGAAAGTCAAAGCGTTAGTAATCTTGATAGCGTTTACGCTTCTCACTCATCGTATTGCGAACCAGTTTTCCAAACTGTCTGTTTCTAGCTCTTTGCTCGGCTAGAGTCGCTCCGTTATTTCTTTGTTCCCTCAATAGCTTTTGGTAGTTTTTTAAGCGACGTTGTTCCAGTGTCCCATTTTCGATGGCGGCTTGAACGGCGCAGCCCGGTTCTGAATCGTGGTGACAATCGCCAAAGCGACAATGTTCAGCTAGCTGGGTGATGTCAGAAAATGTTTCACTGACCCCTGCTTCGCAATCTGCCAACTGAAGTTCACGCATTCCAGGGGTATCAATTAAAATACCACCAGACGATAAAAGGTGTATTGAGCGAGACGTTGTGGTGTGTCGGCCTTTACTGTCATCTTCACGGATATGACTGGTCGCTTGCTCCTGCTGCCCAAGTAATGTATTAACGAGCGTCGATTTGCCAACGCCAGACGATCCAATAAACGCGACTGTTTGCCCTTCATGACACCAGTTCATTAGCTTAGCAACACTGTCTGTGTCTAAACCGTTTACGGCCTCGATAGATAAAAGGTGATCCAATTTTTGTACTTGGCTTGCTATCTCATCAAGGTTATCGCATAGGTCCTTTTTAGTCAGAACGATGACCGGTTCTACCATGGCTTCATGTGCTAGCGCCAAATACCTTTCAATACGGCTTAAGTTGAAGTCGTCATTCAGTGAACAAACAATAAATACCGTATCAACGTTCGCGGCGATAAGTTGCTCTGCCACTTTGTCACCTGCCGCTTTACGACTGAACAGGCTGCGTCGTTCAAGTAAGCGAACAAACTGTTGGTTCTGATCTAAGACGACCCAGTCACCAACCGTCATACTGGGTAACGATGAGTGAGCATTGAGATGGATGTTACCGTCCTCGCTGGCCAATAAGTAGCCACTGCGATGATGTGCAATCACTCGCGCAAATTGCGTGTTTTCATAATCGTCTAAAGTCAGCTGCTGCTGAAAGAACGGTTTCCAACCTAAACGCTTGAGTGGGTTGCTGGTTGAAGTCAGTGTTGCAAAAAAAGAGTGTGTTTTATTCATTGTTGAATTATCCCAGACGCAACAAAGCGCCTTAATACAAATTGCATTAGGGTCTAATTCGGATAGATTTGACCCCGGAGAAAACCGGGCAGAGAAGGGAGGTTGTGGCTAAGCCACCAATTGAAATTTTGGACGTTTACCCTTGCGATGCCCAGTGTGTGTTTTGCATTACAATCATTTTGTGTCCTCTTTAGTTGGTTGATAATTGGGTTCGTTAATAAGACGGGGAGAGTATAGCCGCTCTCATTCGTTTGCGGTAGAGAAACTCATGCTGCCAGAGCTAACTTTGGCTGCTCATTCGCTCTTCCATTATCTGTGAATAGCTATTTGCCTTCAGCCCGTAGATGATTTGGATATGTTTATCATCTAAAACCACTACGCCGTGAGCGCCATGTTGTTTCAACGCTTTTTGATCAACGACTGCCGTTGATTTAAGAGTTAATCTCAAACGTGTGGCGCAAGCGCCTGTTTCAACGACATTCTCGATACCACCAATCGCGGCAATAATCGTGTCGACATCCTGATCCATGTTTGGATTTACCTGAGTCAGGAACTTTAAAATACGTTTGAAACCTTTAAGCATGTGTTGTCTACCTCTGGAACTTGGAGACTAATGTATAGCGTAAATGCACCTATACATTTGAGGGGTATAGCACAGAATTATATTTTGAAACAAATAGCCAGTAAGAATAGAGCGAGATAAATGAGGCTCCTATTGAGGAGCCTCTATCGCTTAATCGTTGCAGTGCTGCGTCGTTACCAGGAGTTCTGTGACTTGACTAGCTTTTCGTCGACGTATCGTTTGATGTGAGTTGTGAGATTGCCTCGACGATCGGTGCAGGCGTCAGCGTGTGAGGAACTTTGGTGATCAAGGTTCCGTCAGGTTTCAAGAAGTAGAAGTAGGAGCTGTGGTCCAGTGTGTATTTCAGCTCAGAGCCTTCTAATTCTGTTTTGCGGAAAATAACGCCATAGCTGTGTGCCAGCGGAGTCGTGATTTCTAGCGGCGCAGATAGCCCCTCAATCATAGGATGAAAGTAGTGTGCGTATTTTGCCGATGCATCCGCTTCATCGCGCTCAGGATCGAGAGAGATAAACATTGGGCGTAGTTGGGCCTTTTGTGTTTCGTCAATTTGGTTGAGTGCGCCTGCTAGCATGGCCAGCGAGGTTGGACAAACGTCAGGACAGCGTGTGAAACCGAAGTAAACAATACGAATACGAGGGTCATTAACGTCGAAAATGTTAACTGGCTGGTCATTTTCGCCAAATAACACTGTCTGCTCTGACTTAGCTGGCTCAGTTTGTTCGGTTGGGATCGCTTCTTGGCTGTCCAAATAGCTTTTAGCGCCAAATCCGAGTACGAAAGCGACCACGAGAAATAGGGACCAGTTGCGGCTCATATTGATTCCTTATCTTTGCATTTTGATGGCGGGATAAATGGTGTCTTGTCCGTCGGTGAGCTCTCCGACCCAAGTCATTGACTCTTGAGTACAGACCGGCAAGACCACTTCACCCATGTATTTTCCTGGAGACACTTTGTTTAATAAAAACTTAGGCTCACCCATTTCCATTTCTCGTCCTGACAAGCTCAATACGAGTTGTTCCGCTTCGCTGTCAGACCATTCTACGGTCAGCAGTGCAGGGACTAAGGGCTGAGTGTTATCTACATTGAGTGTCATGGTTACGTCTTGTTGGACGCAAGCCGCCGTAGATAGAAAACAATATTCATCAAGCGGTTTGAGCTCAGAGGACGTCGACAAACTTTTTAGTAGCGTCGGGGCGTAAAACCCCGCGACCAGTGCCACTGCGACACCAGTGATATTTAACAGTTTCATTAAGGTTCAGCAGTTATGACTTAATAAGAACTGCATCGTAGCACACCTGGGCGATGCTCAACGAGACAAGTTCCGAGAAAATGTATTTACCTTAGTAGATTAGAAAAAAAAACGGAGCCATCGGCTCCGTAATGAAATTAAGACATTTATTTACTTGAATCTGCGAACTTTTCCAAGCTAAGTACCAGCGCTATCGCGGCCAGCATCATGACAATGGCGATAACCAGTTGTGATGGCTGAGAAGTTATGTGTTCATACTCAAACGGCGTCAAGTTGTGCTGAAGTAACGGAACTTGTTCACCTTTTGAGTTTGTGCGCCAGGTTAATGTTTCTTTCCATGGCCAAATTTTAGGCAGTGTGCCAATCATCAACCCGGTGAGGAACATCAATGTTGCGTCTCTAAAGTGGCGCAATAACCAAGAAAGCAAATGTGAGAACGTCAGTAAGCCGATAACACAACCTGCTAAAAACAGCGCCAAAATGTCTACTTGGAAGCCATTTAATGCCGCTAATACGGGAGTGTACATGCCGATGAGCAGCAAAATGAAGCTGCCTGAAATGCCCGGCAGAATCATGGCACAAATAGCGATAGAGCCAGCTATCAGCGTATTCACCATTGTCGGTTCCATATGCAGTGGCTTAAGCACCGTAATGCTGTAAGCGAATGCAACGCCAACCAATAAGGTAATGAAGCGAATCGCGTCGCGTTTTTCTACCTGACGCACGATGTGGTAAACCGAAACCAAAATCAGCCCAAAAAAGAATGACCAGATTGGAATAGGGTGCGTGTTCAAAAGCCAGGTGATCAGTTTCGCGAGGGTTGCAATGCTAACGGCAATACCGGAAAACAGCGTGATAAGGAAAAAACCATTGATATGGTTAAACGCCGCTTTCGTTCCTTCTCTTTTCCAGATGGATAAAAGCCTTGGGTTGATGCGTCGAATGCTCTCTAGCAAGGTATCGTAAATGCCTGTAATAAAAGCGATAGTGCCGCCAGAGACGCCGGGAACCACATCGGCTGCACCCATTGCCATTCCTTTAAAGAAAGTAATTAGATAGTTCATTTTCGTACTATTGATTTCTGATGATGGGGCAGAGTATACAAACATTACCGGTAAAAAAGTATGAAATAGTATTGTTATTACGAGATAAATCCCTCTCTAACCGGTTGATTATTGTTCTAAGTTTAGATGTTTTGTTTAGGTATTAAGGTATCACTCAATAATTGTGTTTGGAGTGTGTTATTTGCAAATTGCATTTGCTAAATGCAACGACGTTTTTCGTTTTGCTACAGATAATGTTTTAGAACGCTTACATATGAGATATTGAGTCAAAAATAAAGCTTTCAATTATGGCATGGTTTATGCATAATACGCCGCGACCCTTCTTAAGCCGAGGGTCACCTAGCCAACTGACGTTGTTAGTGAATACAGATTGTTCACATTAAATATCAGCCAATCGCGATTATTGCGATTGGCTATTTTTTTGTCTGAATAAAAGGCTATTTCTGCTCAACCACAGCTCAGGCTACTAAGTGCAATGCTGAAAGCTCAAGCTAAATAAAAAGGGCTGACGCTTTCACGCCAACCCTTCGTTTTAAGCTACTGAGTGGTTTATCTCTTCTAGTAACCCATCAATTGCAGTAGGTTTTCTGCCGTGATAATCGCTTCCTTACGGTTCGCAATGTTCAGTTTCTGATACAGGTTACGGATGTGGGTTTTAATGGTTGTTCCGGCGACATCAAGCTCCTGAGCAATTTGTTCATTACTGAAGCCCGAGTAAATCAATCCAAGCACCTGCCACTCACGTTGAGTGAGCGGGCTAGTGCGTACTAACTCTGGTACGTTCGGGTGGTTCACCAAGTTCTCAATGAAGTCTTCATCGAAGTGAATTGAACGGCTGCGCTGATTTGATGAAATGTCTTTCATCAGTTGTTGTGCGCGGTGACGTTCTAAATCGCCCAACTCGTGACGCAGGCTAAGCTTTTCTAACAAACCGCCAATGGTTGCGCCATCAATCAAGAAGTTTCCAACCATACCTGTCTGGTTGGTCATTACTAATGCTTCTTTAAGTAAGGCTTTCGCTTGTTCTTCATCTTTCTGACGCGCAGCTAATACCGCTTCAACAACTAAGTTGCGGTTCGTGTCAGTGACTAAGTTACTGCGATGCGCTTCGCTTTGTAGAAAATTCAACGCTTGGCGAGCTTCGTCATATTGACCAAGATTAATGTGCGCACGAACGATATTACGCCACTGCAATTGACAGAAGTGGTTACACGCAGATTCTGGACGAACTGCACTGTTGAGCCACTCTTGTATTGCATCCATATTGCCGCGAGCTTGCCAAAATAAGATGAGGGACAATGATGCGTTCGCCGTCCAGTCGACGTGGTAGGTCGATTGTTTCATCAAGTGTTGAATATGCTCTATAAACTTACCTGCTTTGTCGAGCTCTCCACGTCCAACAGCTATACGTGCAAGCATAGAATAGCTATGTAAGTGCTTGCTTGGCGAATGGCTTTCTAAGATCTGTAACCCCTTATAAGCACACTCTTCGGCTTCATCCAGACGATTCCAGCACCAAAGCACTTGCGCACGAATACGAAGTAAAAACTCATGCAGCGGCACGTGCTGAAGCTGATGCTCTTCTATCAGACGGAAGCCCGAATCTTGCAATTCAAAGGCAGCCTGAACATAGCCTTGGGCAATCAATATTTCACTTTGTTGTAGAATCGCCCATAACGCCTGATGGTAAACTTGATACTGGCGAGCCAGTTTTTCGGTTTGCTGCATCATCGGTAATGCACGATCGAGCTTACCCAGTACGTGATTGACTTCACCAACGACTGAGGTCGCCACGATTCGGCTCCGATAGATAGTGTGGTCTAACTCACTGAGTGCGAGTTCTGCCAACTCAAGTGCTTTTTCTGGCTGGTTACTGTTAATCGCAACCTGAGCAAGTAGTGCATTGGCCTGCCCTTGATAGTGGACATCCAGCTCAATATCTCGCTTTTGGTGCTCCGCTTCTGCTTCTTCAAGCAACTGACCAACCTGATTGTAACGGTGCTGACTTTGAGCCAGCCATGCGCGTAACATCGTCAGTTTTGGATGACTAAATAGCAGTTCTGAGTCAAGTTGATGAATGGCATTTTCCAAGGTGCTTAGCTCGCCTTGGTTAAACATTTTCCAGCCAAATTCGTTAAGAATTTCAACCACTAAATCTTTATCGTCAGATTTCTGAGCGTGGTGAATTGCTTGGTGAGGCGATTTTTGTTGTAACCAAGCTAATGCAGCATTGCGATGTAGATCTTTTTCTTGCTGAGGAATGCGAGCCTGGCGCTCATGAGACAAAAACTCACCGAACAGGTTGTGGAATCGGAACCAGTTATGTTCACCCTCGAGAGGGTAAATAAACAACCCGTAGCGATTCAGGGATTCAATCATACCGAGTGCATCTTCACGCTGAGTTAACGCGAATACCAACTCGTCGTTGAAATGATCCAGAACCGAAACCTGCATCAGGAATTGGCGAGTTTCATGATCGAGCAGATCAAATACTTCCTCTACCAGGTAATCCCAAAGATGTGCGTGGTTGAACTGAGAAACAGACTCTACCGTCTGCGCCAAGGTACGGTTTTGATGCTGCGCCTGAAGAGCGATAAGTTGTAATGCAGAGGGCCAGCCTTCAACATAAGTTCTCAGACTGTTTGCCATGTCTTCATCAATACCGTCAGCGATGCGCTGGTTAAAGAAGCGGGTCGTTTCTTCCGTATCGAAGGCTAACATGTCGTTGCCGATTTCGATCATCAAGTCACGCACACGCAGGTTTGCAGTACCTAATGGCGGTGTCGCACGGCTTGTGACGACGACGGTTAAGTTGTCAGGCATGTGCTTTAAAAAGAAGCGCATTGATTCATGAATTTCATCATTGGTGATTAAGTGATAGTCATCGAGTACTACGTAACATTCCTGATGAAAGTCAGCCATTTCGGCAAACAGCTCGCTATACAATGAGCGTAAAGAGGATATTTGGCGTTTTTCCGCCAGTTTCTGTGCATTAGAACAACTGAAGTTTGTTGCTTTGTTTAATGCCTGCAACAGGTAATTGACAAAACGGAAGCCGTCATTATCGCTGTCATCAATACTGTACCAACCAACATTAGGCTTATCCGACAGCCACTGCGCTGCCATTGTTGTTTTACCGTAACCGGCAGGTGAGCGAAACAAAACCAATTTGTAATAAGGCGCTTGTTGCAGTAAGTCCAGCACTCTTGGACGCACAATGGCGTTATGTAACCGGCCTGGGCGAGTGAGCTTAGATGGAATCCACATTATTCGTTATGTCCTTAATTTATGTAAGCTAGCGAAATCTGAAAACGGTTTTCGTCACCAAATTTTAATCTGTTTAAAAAGTAAACAAAAATATAAATCGAGTGGGATGTTACGACATCGCTATTACACCTTACTTTGATCCACTTCCTAATTCTCACGAGATGAGGGAAATGGCACCAACTACGCCCTGTATTTGTGAGTTTAATCACTTTTTTAGGCTGGTTTGTTATGCCTTGTAGGAATTCTTGCACGATGGATATGTAATTTTTGTGTTTGTGAACAAGGGGAGTGTGATCGCTAATACAAAATTTACATCATGCTTCGACAGTGTCTTAAAAACTTCATGAGTAAATTTTAGCCTTTTCTCATATTCGCCTGTGATCGAAATCACTAAGAAGCGGAGCGTAAAAAGCTTTGTTGCGATTCAGATCACTAACTGATCGGTTGTACCCCCCTCTACGCCCTCATTCCTCCTCCTTCAAAGGAGGAGAAACAGGAGGATGTTTATTCACACCGGTAAATGCACGATATATGGCAGATGAATTACTAAAAGACGTGAGAATTTCTTAATGAAACCTACACAACAGAAAAAATTTGATAAAAAGTCGTTCCAAGACAGCGTAAAGAAACACCTATCAGTGACTTACGCACATACTGTTGAAAACGCAGATAGCCGCGCATGGTACCTAGCAATGGGTCGTGCACTAGCGGAGATCACTACTTTTGATTTGCTTGCTACTGAAGAAGATCCTCGAATCAAAGGTGCTAAGAGCGTTAACTACCTTTCTCTAGAATTCCTAATTGGCCGTTTAACGGGCAATAACTTAATCAGCATGGGTCTGTACGAGCAAGTAACAGAAGCAATGGCTGAATTGGGTCATAGCGTAACTGACCTTCTTGAAGAAGAACGCGACCCTTCATTGGGTAACGGCGGTCTTGGCCGTCTGGCAGCTTGTTTCATGGATTCATGTGCCGCGCAAGAATACCCAACAGTGGGTTACGGCCTACACTACGAATACGGTCTATTTAAGCAATCTTTCAAAGATGGCCGTCAACAAGAAGCGCCAGATGCATGGTGTGGCGTAGAAGGTTACCCTTGGGAAGTGGCTCGTCCAGAGCTTGCTCAAGAAATCGGCTTCTACGGTCATGTTGAAGTGGTCAACGAGAACGGTAAAGAAGTTCGTAAATGGGTTCCAGGCATGACAGTAAAAGCGATGCCTTGGGATCTACCAATCGTAGGTTACGAATCAGAAACAGTTTACCCACTGCGCCTTTGGGAATGTCAGGCAATTGCACCATTCTCACTTGCAAGCTTTAACAATGGTAACTACTTCGAAGCTCAGCATGCGCTGATCGACGCTGGCAACATAACTAAAGTGCTTTACCCGAATGACAACCACGAGAAAGGTAAAACACTTCGTCTAATGCAACAGTACTTCCACTCTGCAGCGTCAGTACGCGATATTCTTCGCCGCCACGAAGCAGCAGGCTACTCATTAGAAGAACTGCCTAAGCAAGAGACTATCCAGCTTAATGATACGCACCCAACTATCGCTATTCCTGAGCTAATGCGCATCCTTGTTGATGAGAAAGGTCTGTCTTGGGAAGCGGCGTGGGAAATCTGTTCGCACACATTCGCGTACACAAACCACACATTACTTCCAGAAGCACTAGAGACATGGCCAGAGTCGCTAATTCAGCACTTGCTTCCACGTCACATGGAAATCATTTACGAAATCAACCACCGCTTCCTGCAAGAAGTTCGTGCTAAGTGGCCTGGTGATGTTGCGAAACAGCAAAAACTTTCGATCATCGAAGACGGTTTCCACCGCATGGTACGTATGGCTAACCTGAGTGTAATCGGTTCATACGCGGTTAATGGTGTAGCAGCACTTCACTCTGAATTGGTTAAGAAAGACCTGTTCCCTGAGTTCCATGAGCTGTACCCGACTCGTCTACACAATGTAACGAACGGTATTACTCCGCGTCGTTGGTTGAAGTTCTGTAACCCAGGCCTGTCTCAGCTAATTACTGACAAGATCGGTGGCGAATGGCCAGCGAAACTGGAGTTGTTGGAAGGCATCGCGAAATACGCCACTGACGAGAAATTCCAAAAAGAATTCATGGCAGTGAAGAAAGAGAACAAAGAACGCCTGGCTCACTGGGTGAAAGAGAACATGGGTATCGAGCTGGATACCAATGCGATCTTCGATGTTCAAATCAAGCGTCTACACGAGTACAAGCGTCAGCACCTAGATTTGCTACACGTGTTGTCTCTGTACCATCGCATCCTTAACGAGCCTGGGTTTGATTGTGTACCACGAGTTGTATTCTTCGCAGCGAAAGCAGCGCCGGGTTACCACCTGGCGAAAGAAATCATCTTCGCAATCAACAAAATTGCAGAGAAGATCAACAGCGACCCTCGCATCGGTAACAAGCTTAAAGTGGTATTCATTCCTGACTACCGCGTGAGCATGGCAGAAATCATCATTCCTGCGGCGGACGTATCACAACAAATCTCGCTAGCAGGTAAAGAAGCGTCAGGTACTGGTAACATGAAGATGGCGCTAAACGGTGCTCTTACTATCGGTACAATGGATGGTGCGAACGTTGAGATTCGTGAAGAAGTGGGTGACGAGAACATCTACATCTTCGGTCTGGATGTTGAAGGTGTGAAAGCGCTGAAAGCTCAAGGCTACAACCCGTTTGATTACTACAATGCGGACCATCTACTAAAAGCGTCAATGGATCTTCTTGTCGGTGAAGAGTTCACACCAGGTCAGCCGGGTCTATTGCGTGCTACGTACGACAGCCTGCTTGATGGCGGTGACCCATACCTATGTCTTGCAGACTTCGCGTCTTACGTGAAAGCGCATGAAGATATGGGCGAGCAATACAAAGACCAGGCTGGTTGGGCTAAGAAAGCCATCCTTAATACCGCCCTCGTTGGCAAGTTCACGTCAGACCGCTCAATTCGAGACTATGTGAACAACATCTGGAAACTAGAACCGGTTCACCGTTAATAAGACAAGTAAAAACCAAGGTAGCCCTGCGCTACCTTTGGTTATTTTCAAATATAAGTTATTGATAACAATAAAACCCTACATGGAAGGTGTTTGCATTACCTTCGGAGAAAGCGATGAAAGAACTAACAGCATTAAAGAAAGTCGCGGAAATGGCGAGATTGGCTGACAGTTACGTCAGTGCATGGGGAGATGAGGCTAAAGTGTCTGATGAGACTCTGCGCCGTTTGCTCGCTTCACTTGGCTACGATACTAGCAGCGATGAAAAACTATTGGCTTCTGCTGAGAAGAAGCATAAGAAAGACGTACTAGCCCCTGTTCTTGTTTTACGCGACGGTGAGCCTGTCGAAGTGGAACTAAACCTAGGTACGAGTGCTCGTGAGAGTGAATTCAGCTGGCGTTTAGAAACAGAGCAAGGAGAGGTACTTGAAGGCTATCTTCAGTCTCAAATTGTTCGTGATGAACGTGCTGAGGGTGGCCCTCTAGTGTTTGCATTGCCAAAGAACTTGGCATGGGGTTATCACAAACTGATCATCAGTCGTAAGCGTCGTAAAACGCCTTATGAAATGTCGCTGATCATCACTCCAAAAGCTTGTTACAAACAAGATGCGCTTAACGAACACAAAAAGCTTTGGGGCCCGAGTATTCAGCTTTACACATTGCGTACTCAGCATAACTGGGGTATCGGTGATTTCGGAGACCTTAAGCAACTGGTTAGTGACATTGCTTCGCGTGGCGGAGACTTCATTGGCCTGAACCCAATTCACTCGTTGTTCCCGGCAAACCCAGAAGGTGCGAGCCCATACAGCCCGTCTTCTCGCCGCTGGTTGAACATCATGTATATTGATGTGGTATCCGTACCGGAATTCGCTCTGAGTGCAGAAGCGCAGCAACAAGTTGGCAGTGCTGAATTCCAGCAGCGCCTACAAAAAGCTCGTGATTCTCATTGGGTTAATTACACCGAAGTCTCAGCTCTTAAAATGAGCGTACTGCCTTTACTGTTTAGCGAGTTCAAAGCGCGTCATCTGGACAAGAATACTGACCGCGCACGTGCATTCTTAGAATTCGTAGAGAAAGGCGGCGACAGCTTGTTACATCAAGCTGCCTTTGACGCACTTCATGCCGATCTGCACGCAGAAGATGCCAACGTGTGGGGTTGGCCAGCGTTCCCTGAAAAATACCGTACATTCGAGTCGGCTGGAACGCAGAAATACATCAAAGATCAAAAAGACCGCGTTCACCTGTACATGTACTTACAGTGGATCGCTGATGATCAAATCAAAGAAGCGCAAGCGCTTGCAGAAGAAAAAGGTATGTCTGTAGGTCTGTACCGTGACCTTGCAGTAGGCGTAGCGGATTCTGGCAGTGAAACTTGGGCTGACGAAGGTAACCTTGTTCTGGACGCAAGTATTGGTGCGCCACCAGATGTACTGGGCCCACTAGGTCAAAACTGGGGTCTGCCTCCACTAAACCCACAAGTGCTTGAAGCAACGGGTTACGACGCTTACATCCAACTGCTGCGTGCCAACATGAAGCATTGTGGTTCGCTACGTATTGACCATGTACTTGGCTTGCTGCGTCTGTGGTGGATTCCAAAAGGCGAAAAGGCAACAGAAGGGGCTTACCTGTACTACCCAGTAGAAGACATGCTGGCAATCTTAGCGCTTGAGTCACATCGTCATCAATGTTCAGTTATTGGTGAAGACTTAGGTACGGTGCCAGACGAAATCGTTGATATTCTTCGCGATGCTGGTGTGCACTCATACAAAGTATTTTTCTTTGAAACCTCAAAAGACGACGGCGGCTTCATTTCTCCTAAGCATTATGCTGAGCAATCTATGGCGGCACTGTGTACGCACGATATGCCAACGCTACGCGGTTTCTGGCACTGTGATGACTTAAAAATGGGTCGTGAGATTGGTCTGTACCCAGACGAAGAGCAACTAGAAGGTCTGTTTGCTGATCGTCTGAAGTGCAAGCAAGGCATTCTGGATAGCGTTCGCTGGCATGGTTATCTGCCTGAAGGCATTGGCCATGATGCGCAGTTTGTTCCAATGGATTCGTACTTAAGCGAAGCGCTTCAACTGCATGTTGCAGCGGGTGATTCTGCACTGCTTAGTGTTCAGCTGGAAGACTGGCTAGAGATGGATCAACCGGTCAATATTCCTGGTACTGTTGATGAGTATCCAAACTGGCGTCGTAAGCTGTCGATGAACCTTGATGAAATTTTCAGTCGTGAAGATGTGAATCGAATTGCAAAACGTTTAACGGAAGTTCGCGCTCAAGCAAGCAAGTAAGGACGAATAGAATGAGTGAGAAAGCGAGCTGATTATAAATTTGTTTGCTCTTAGGTAAGAAATTTCCATCTACGTCACTCATTCTATAAAAACAATCCGTTAGGATGGAGTACTGTTATTATGCCCGCAATAATAGCGGGCATTTTCGTTTTTTGATGCTGCTTGCAAACATTGACGTTCGAAGCAGTGCTTTTTAGTAAGTTTACAATGTTGGCTGTGCAAGCCAATATTTTCTTAAACTCGGTGTGTTTAAGGTGGATATTGGTTTTAGGGAGAAAGGTTTGAAAAACACGAAAACAAATAAAATAAAGAGAACAAAGAAAAAGTATGAACGTGCCTATGAACTGCTAGCTCAGGCTTCTTACTCGGATCCCTTTGCGACGCTGGGGCCATTTATTGATGATGGTGAAGGTTCCCTAAGAGTCTGGATGCCAGGTGCTGATAAAGTTGAATTATTGGTTGAAGGGGAGCCAAGAGTTGCCCTTGAACGCGAAGGTGAAAGCGGATTTATTCTCAAAGAAAAACGCGATTTACACCTCACACATTACCGCTTAGCTGTAGATTGGAATGGCGTTGAACAAATCATTGACGACCCGTACCAATACCACAATATTTACCAAGAGTACGAACACCTGCACACACCGAAAGACATGTATCACTACATGGGTTCGCACTTTGTCACTCTAGAACGTGGAGGTAAACATATCTCTGGCGTTCGTTTCCTAGTTTATGCACCGCATGCGTCAGCCGTGAGTTTGATCGGCGGATTTAACCAGTGGGATGGCCGTCGTCAGCCAATGCAACGCCTCGATTACGGTATTTGGGGCTTGTTCGTTCCTGGCTTAGAAGAAGGCGTACAATACAAATACGAACTAAAAGGTCCACATGGAGAAGGGTTGCCTCATAAGCAAGACCCATGGGGCTTTTATTCAGAGCAGTACCCGTCATTCGCATCCATCACTTACGACCACAACCGTTACCAATGGCAGGATACGCAATGGCAAAGTCGTCCAGTAACGGAAAAGCGCAGTGAAGCGTTGTCTTTCTATGAGCTACACGCTGGCTCCTGGAAACGCAATGAGCAGGGTGAGTTTCTTAACTACCGTGAACTGGCTGAACATTTAGTGCCATATTTGGTCGACATGGAGTACACCCACGTTGAACTGATGCCAGTTTCTGAACATCCATTCTACGGTTCTTGGGGTTACCAGCCAGTGGGGCTGTTTGCTCCAACCAGTCGTTATGGATCGCCAGATGACTTCAAATACTTTGTTGATGCTTGTCACCAAGCGGGTATTGGCGTGGTTCTCGATTGGGTACCAGCGCACTTCCCATCCGATGACCATGGTTTGGCAAACTTCGATGGCACACCTCTGTTCCACGATCCAGACCCACGTCGCGGCTGGCACCAAGACTGGAACTCGTATATCTATGATGTCGGCCGCGAGCACGTCCGTCGCTTCCTAGTCGCGAATGCCTTGTACTGGTTCGAACAATTCCATATTGATGGTATTCGAGTCGATGCCGTTGCGTCCATGATCTACCTTGACTACTCACGCAGTCATGATCAGTGGATTCCAAATGTCGATGGTGGCAACGAAAACTATGAAGCGATTGCGACACTAAAATGGATGAACGAGGAGGTGTACAAACACTTCCCGAATGCTATGACGATTGCTGAAGAGTCGACGGCATTCCCCGGTGTGTCTGCGCCAACATTCATGGGCGGATTGGGCTTCGGATTTAAGTGGAATATGGGTTGGATGCACGACAGTCTTTCTTACATGAAAGAAGATCCTGTTCATCGCAAATACCACCACAATACCATCACGTTCCCGCTTATTTATGCACACAGTGAGAACTATGTATTGTCGTTGTCGCACGATGAAGTGGTGTATGGCAAAGCCTCTATCCACAACAAAATGCCTGGTGATGAATGGCAACAAACCGCTAACTTGCGTGCTTACTACGGCCATATGTACGGCCAGCCAGGTAAAAAGCTTAACTTTATGGGCGCAGAATTAGGTCAGACAGCGGAATGGAACCATGATGATCAACTGCAGTGGTTCTTATTGGAGTTTGAACGTCACAAAGGGGTTCAAGATCTGACTCGTGACTTAAACCATCTATACCGAACTGAACCAGCTATGCACGATCAGGATTGTATTCCTGCTGGTTTCGAATGGCGTCTTCAAGATGAAGCGGATGCGAGTATTCTGGCTCATGAGCGTATTAGTGAGGACGGTGAGCGTATTTTGGTTATCACCAACTTTACGCCAGTACCACATGAGAAGTTCCGCTTAGGCGTTCCGAATGAAGGCCGATACGATCTTCTGCTTAACACCGATGACAGCAAATACGGTGGCAGTGGCTTCAAGGTTCACAAGAGTGTTGAAACTGAAGAGATCGAAAGCGAGTCGCTCCCACAATCTCTTGGATTGCGTATCCCACCTTTATCAACGGTGTTCTACAAGCTTGCTAAATAAGCGCCACTTAAAACATCAAGCCCGCTTTACAATGTAAATCGGGCTTTTTTTGACCAAACTTTAACCTCAGAAACTTGTTGTTCTTTGCAGAATACGGCAATCTTGCTCGCTTGCTTTTAAAGCGGAGCGTTGTCGGGATACTGAGAATGATCAAAAGGCTCAAGTCATTTCTAATTAAAGTCGTGTTGGTACTGTTGCTTGCCCCTATTGTTATGGTCGGGGCGGTAAAGTTTATCGATCCTCCAATTTGGGGCTGGAAACTCAGTCGCCTTGTCTCACCTCCAACAAACTATCCTGATCACAGTCAGCATGAATGGGTGCCTTTGTCGCAAATCTCCAAAAACATGCAGCTTGCTGTGATTGCAACAGAAGACCAAAAATTCCCGACGCACTATGGCGTCGATTTTGAGTCTCTGTTTAATGTGATAGCGAATGCGGACGAAAATGGCCCATCCCGCGGAGCAAGCACGATTACCCAACAAACCGCCAAGAATGTGTTTTTGTTTCCTGCCCATTCTTATGTGCGTAAGGCCTATGAGCTTTACTTTGCACTGCTGATGGAAGCGATGTGGAGCAAAGAGCGCATTCTGGAAGTCTACCTGAATGTGGTTGAGTTTGGTCCGGGTATCTATGGTACAGAAGCGGCTGCTCAGAACTACTTTGGCGTAAGCTCAGATAGATTGTCGAAGTGGCAAGCGGCGCAATTAGCCGTGGTGTTGCCTAATCCTTATCGTATAAAAGTTTACCCACAAAGCGACTATACTCAGCGCCGCACCAGATGGGCGATGAATCAAATGCGAAATCTAGGCAGCGTTCATTTGTAGAAATTTCAAACTACGCCCTGATAAAGCAAAAATGTGAGTTAATCCAAGCTTTAGGGCGTAGTCTATTAGAATGATGTGCTCAAATTTTCATCCATTTACTATTAGTGTGAATAAAACTAATAAATTTGCGTAGGTTACATACGCAATCAATGGATAGAACGATGAAACTGAATCTGATCACGACGACATTATTACTCGCCTCGGCAAGTGCTATTTCTGAACCCAATATCACCATATCTACCACAACGAACAGCCGCGATTTTCCACTCAGTGCCGAGCAACCTTTAGTCGTGCCGCTTACCAAAGACGGCTACACACTAAAAATAACCGGTATTGAGGGAAATTGTACCGCGCCCGACGGACAAAACGTAAAGTTCAATACACCCATTTCACTGAACTGTGGAGAGCCGACAGAACTTGCGCTGAAAATACGTTTTACCGGGGACTACTCGTTTGCCTATGATGAGCAGGCAAAAACGCTTCTGTTTAAGCGAGAACCAAAGAAAGCGGCGAAGACTGAGTTCAAACGCCCGATCCCACAAGTCCAGTGTGAAGTTTATCAAGGTGGCGAAGTGTCCATTGCATTGGGTGATAGTTTCCCCGATGGAACCAAATTGCGGGATGCTTACTCAGGGCAGGTAGTCGAAGTGAAAAATCAACAAGTCTCTTTGGTGCCAGACCAAGCGTCAGGTGGAATCGTACTTCTTGAGCCGATGAAGAAAACCAAGCAAGCAATTCCGTTTGACTACCGAAATGCCAATATCTACTTTGTGATGGTTGATAGATTCAACAACGCAGATAGCAGCAATGATGCCAGCTATGGGCGTAAAAAGGACGGGAAAGAAGAAATCGGTACCTTCCATGGTGGCGACCTTAAAGGAGTGATTGATAAGCTGGACTACATCAAAAGCTTGGGGACAGATGCCATTTGGTTATCGCCGATTGTTGAGCAGGTACACGGTTTTGTTGGCGGTGGCGACAGTGGCTCGTTCCCATTTTATGCTTATCACGGTTACTGGACGCGTGATTTTACTAAGATCGACGAAAACTTCGGCAGTGAAGCTGACTTAAAGACGCTGGTGGAAGAAGCGCACAAACGCGGGCTAAAAGTGCTGATGGATGCCGTCATCAACCACACCGGTTACTCCACACTTGCCGATTTAAAGTTTGATGGTATCGAAGTGCTCAACCCGGGCGCTGATTTGCCAGAGAAATGGGCGAACTGGCAACCAAAGAGTGGTGAAAACTGGCACAGCTATCACCAATATATTTATTACCAAAGTCCGAACTGGGCTAACTGGTGGGGTGGTGATTGGGTAAGAGCAGGTTTACCGGGCTATCCTGAGCCGGGCAGCAGCGATATCACTATGTCGCTCGCTGGGTTGCCGGACTTTGTCACCGAATCTGATAAAGCGGTAACACCACCTAAGTGGCTGCTAGACAATCCGGGTACGCGTGTTAAGGCGCGAGACAATTTCACCGTGTCGGATTATTTAATTGAATGGCAAACGGATTGGGTGAAGCGCTTTGGCATTGATGGATATCGCGTCGACACCGTAAAACACGTTGAAGGTGACGTGTGGAAACGCCTGAAGCAAGAAGCCTCTCAAAGCTTAGAACAGTGGCGTAAAGAAAACGGTAAATCCGGTCAACCGTTTTGGATGATGGGCGAAGTATGGGGACACACCGCATATCGCAGCCCTTACTTTGACGATGGCTTCGATGCGCTGATCAACTTTGATATGCAGAAGAAACTTGATAAAGGCGCAGCCTGTTTTAGTCAGATGGCTGACACCTACCAAAGCTATGCCGATACCATCGCCAACGAGAAAGACTTTAACCCGGTCAGCTATATGTCCTCTCACGACACCGAGCTATTCTTCTCACGCTTTAAAGACTACGCTATGCAGCGTAACGCAGCGAATGCGCTGTTGTTAAGCCCTGGCGCTGTACAGGTCTATTATGGCGATGAAGTGGGGCGTAACATTGGCCCATATGCAGACGACTTCCACCAAGGCACTCGCTCTGACATGGTATGGGAGCTGACTGACGATAAACAATCGTTGCTGAAACATTGGCAGACTCTAGGGCAGTTCCGTAAAGCACACCCTGCGATTGGAGCGGGTAAGCATCACGTAATCGCTCAGGAAGGAGCGTACGTCTTCTCTCGTACTCTTGCTGGTGACAAGGTAGTGGTTGCGTTTGTCGGCCGAGATAGGTAATTCACAAGCGATCAATAAATAGTTAAAAGCCCTTCTTTGCAAAGAAGGGCTTTTTATTTCAAATTCTGGATCTAATTTACCAATAAGTTAATGCCAAATTAAAAACTGCAAAACTCATCATCATGTATTTTAAAGTTTAAATTGTAATCAAATATTAAAATAAAATATGGTTAATTAATATTTAATCAGCCTGCCGCTCTTATTGATATTAATCATATTTATTGCTCATTGTTCAGGTAAACATATGTATCAAATTCCACATGTTTAGGTAACGTTATGAAAACCCCTGTTCAAACTGAGCGAAAGGTGACGCTTGGGTGCTATCTTGCACTCGCGTTTGCTATCGTATTTTTCTCTGGTATGTTGAAATCAAACCAATGGTATGGCGTGTTTGACTTCACCACATTAAATGGCTCTTTCGGTAAGGTGGCGTCTGGTGTCACTGAAACGGCCGACGGTGTAAAAGTTGCAACAACAACGCTTCGCGGTTCAGGCGGTAGCGGTGCTCGAGATGGCTTTATTTTTGCGCTTACTCTTATCCCAACTGTGATGTTTGCTTTAGGCATGATCAATGTTCTTGAGCATTGCGGTGCACTAGATGCGGCGCGCAAACTGCTGACTCCTCTACTACGCCCAATGGTAGGCATTCCGGGCAACTCTGGTCTAGCCCTTATTGCTTCACTTCAAAGTACCGATGCTGGCGCAGCGATGACGCGTCAACTTAAAGATGAAGGTCATCTTACCAAACGTGAAACCGATGTCTTTACTATGTTCCAGTTCACTGCAGGTGCAACCATCGTTAACTTCTTCTCATCAGGTGCCGTGCTATTTACTTTGACCATGGCCGATGGCTCTTTGGCTGTAACGTCTTCTATCGGCTTGGCGGTTGTGGTCATGTTTGCGTTTAAGATTATTGGCGCAAACTTATTCCGCATCTACTTAAACATCACAGAAGGTAAAGAAGACAAACAAGAGCAAAACAAAACTGAGAACTTGAAAGAGGAGATCGCGTAATGGGTGACGTAAAAGCAAGCAAGCCTATGGTGACAGATATTTTCGTTGAAGGTGCAAAGAAAGGTTGGGTGATCGCGACGACTTCGACGGTACCAAACGTTCTTATGGCATTTGTAATTATCAAAGCACTTCAGATCACCGGCGCACTGGATCTCATGGGTACTGTCTTCTCTCCGGTGATGGCGATATTTGGTTTGCCAGGTGAAGCGGCTGCCGTACTTATTGGCGCTTGGATGTCAATGGGTGGCGCTGTGGGTGTGGTTATCACGCTGTTTGACCAAGGGATTCTTAATGGCACCCACATCGCGATTCTTGCGCCTGCAATCTACCTGATGGGCTCGCAGGTTCAATACATGGGACGGATTATGGGTCCTATTGGCACTGAAGGTCGCTACATTCCAATCATGATTGCTATCTCAGTGATGAACGCATTTGGCGCAATGTTGGTCATGAACTTGTTTGTTTAGGAGTAAAACATGCAGTTTTCTCTCAATGAATACCTTGAAGAGTTACGCCCATTAATTAACGTCGATTGCGGAACTTACACTACCGATGGTATTGAATTTGTTGCTTCTCAGTTTGCAGCAAAGTTTCATGCGATGTTAGGTTGGAGTGTTAAGCGAGTTGATTGCGGCAGAGCAGGGATAGGGTTAGAAATTCGTAACATGCCTGAGGCAGAACAGATCGATGTGATGCTGATTGGCCATTTAGATACGGTTTTTCCTGTAGGGACGGCAGAGCAGCGTCCGATGTCTGTGGATGAAGATAAAGCGTACGGTCCGGGTGTGTCGGACATGAAGTCTGGTTTGCTAAACATCGTTTATGCGATGCGAAATCTGGATACAGCAGTATTAGAAAAGCTGTCGATTTGTATTTGCATGAATCCGGATGAAGAGACGGGCTCACTTTATTCAGTCGATTGGATTCAGTCAGTAGCAAAAAGTGCCAAGAATGTGCTGGTCGCAGAAGCTGCACGTGCAGACGGTGGTTTGGTGAAAGCACGCAAAGGTATGGCGCGTTACAAAATATCCTTCAATGGTGTAGCTGCTCACGCGGGTAACGAGCCAGAGAGTGGCCGTAGTGCGATTGCCGAAATGGCCAACTGGATTCTTGCAGTTAACGGCATGACCAACTTTATCTCGGGCACGACGTTAAATGTGGGTATTGTGTCGGGTGGTAACGGGGCAAATATAGTACCTGCTCAGGCTGAAGCGATCGTCGATGTACGCTTCTGGAGCAACGTAGAGTACGATGATGTCGATACCAAGCTGCTCTGTTTAGCTAAAACTCCGTTTGTTGATGGGGTGAGCATTCAGTTAGATCGAGAAGCGTATAAACCGTCGATGTTACCGAATGTACAAACCGAAGGTTTAATGGCATTGGTTGAAGAGGCTGCCAGTGAGCTTGCAATTGATATCAATTGGAAAGAAGTAGGTGGTGGCTCTGATGCGAACAATACCGCTATTCTGGGCGTTCCGACATTAGATGGTCTTGGCCCCGTCGGAGCTGGCTTCCACGGAGAGCAGGAATATTTACTTCTAGAGTCTGTCGAGCCACGCATCAAGATGCTGATGCGTGTACTAGAGAAGATAGCTAAATAAAACGTTCGTTCTCGGCCAAATAGCTTTCAATCCCCAAACCAAAGTTTGGGGATTTTTTATTTTCCTTTAAACCGGTTACTTACGATGATCTCTGTTGTTAATCCTGTGTTCAGGTTCTGGCTCTTAGTATTAGCGCCAGAGTCACAACTACCGGAGGCAACGATGACTACAGCCATGTCTTTAAAGTCGGCGCCTAATAATGCCGTTGAAGAAACACTAAAAGCGCCAGATGAGAAAACGTTTTGGCGCAAGATGAAAAACTCGGTCAGAAAAGCGGGTGAAGAACTTGCTGTGATGGGGATTAAATCCTGGCTCGCGATGACAGACGCCAATACCTCTGTTCGCCATAAAGCGATTCTTGGTGGGGCATTAGCGTATTTCGTTCTCCCAACGGATATGGTGCCCGATGTGCTGGCTGGCGTTGGATTCACTGATGATATGGCAGCGCTTACATTGGCTGCGAACACGGTTGGCAACGCTATTACGTCCGAGCATGAAGAACAAGCCAGAGCGAAACTGAATTTAATGGCTAATGACTAAAAGTCTTTAAGATTGCTTAATCAATCTTTCTCAATGAACAAAGCCCCGATGTTTCCATCGGGGCTTTGTTTTAGACAGGATAACCGTAAACGGTTTAAGCGTCAGCGCGTTTAAGATGCACTTCTTCTTCGGTTGCGCCGGCCATTGGATCGTTGAAGCGAGCTTCATCCAATGCACCTTCTGATTTAGCAACAATAACCGTTACTGCGCTATCACCAGTAATGTTTACTGCGGTACGAATCATATCCAGTAGACGGTCAACACCCATAATCAGAGCGATACCTTCCAGAGGCAAGCCTACTTGGTTTAGTACCATCGCTAGCATGACAAGGCCAACACCAGGAACACCAGCAGTACCGATAGATGCCAGAGTCGCCGTCATGATAACCATCAGGTAGTCACCCATGGTTAAATCAATGTTGAATGCCTGTGCGATAAACGCGGTAGCGACACCTTGCATGATCGCCGTTCCGTCCATGTTCACGGTTGCACCAAGTGGTACAGTGAACGAAGACACACGGTTTTCTACGCCCATGCGGTGTTTTGCTGTTTCCATAGTAACCGGAATGGTTGCGTTTGATGATGCAGTAGAGAACGCAAACATCACAGCATCTTCCATTTTACGCAGGAAGGTCATTGGGCTAAGGCCAGTAAATCCTTTCAACATTAGGCTGTACGTTACCAGACCGTGTAGCAGCAGTGTGCCAGCTAGAACGATAAAGTACTCGGCAAGGTTTAGGATTGCACCCAAGCCCAGACCAGTAAACAGCTTCGCCATCAGGAAGAACACACCAAATGGTGCAAGGTTCATCAAAATAGCAACCAGCTTCATGATCACTTCATTCAAGTCTGAGAAGAATGCAGCGATACGCTCGCCTGGTTTACCAGCAGCACTGATCGCAATACCAAATAAAACGGCAAACACGATAACTTGAAGTGTTTTACCTTCAGCCATTGCACTGATTGGGTTAGTCGGGAACATATCAATGATCACCTGACCCAAAGACGGTGCTTCTGCTGACTTAAACGAGCTTACCGCAGTAAGATCAGCGCCTGCACCTGGCTGGAACACGGTGCCCATAGTCAGAGCAAGTGTGATAGCGACAGCCGTTGTTGCAATGTATAAAGCTAGGGTTTTACCACCCATGCGACCTAAAGTAGATAGGTCTTTAAGAGAGCTAGTACCACAAACGAGTGATACAAATACCAAAGGTACTACTAGCATCTTCAAGCTGGCGACAAAGATCTGTCCACCAACTTCAAATAGTCCATTAACAATGTATGCGTCGACAAATCCGTTGTCAGCAAAAAGTGTGCGAATTGCAAATCCTGTCAAGATACCCGCCACCATACCGAAAATAACACGGCTGGTAAGCGACATCGGTTTCTTGGTATTCATGAGAACACTCCTTATAGTTATGCACTCTGAGTTCACTTCAAAGTGGCGTGCAGGTTAGCAGCGGAGTGAAAAAACACGAAAGAAAAAACCTAATCTTGGTCGGTAGATGTGACCACGGTCACCATAAAAAATATTATTTTAACAGTTATTTAACTTTAAGGCTGGTTGTAATGGCTGTTTTTTAACACTTTTATCGAGTATAAAACTAATGTTCACCTATTGTTACACTTTGGTGTTCTATGTTTTGGTTGCATATTGAACTCGTGATTATTCACCCCTGATTAATGTGGGACTAAATATGCAACTGAAACTTGTTTATATAATGCGCATTAGTAGTCGATAATTAGAGCAATACATTCATCTCACTATTCGCATCGCTCTGTTATCTTTAGCCACTAAGTTGGTAAATTCAGCGCCGTATCAACATTGAACATGGGACAGGCTAGATAGCTGCAGATGATCCCACTCCCAACGGCTTTTGTTGTTGTTTGGAATTCCACCAACCCAATATTGTTGCTCAAATTTAACATTACCGTTTAAGCACTGTATTCCATGCTCGGTTATACACACTTGTTGCTCCCACCAGTTTTTTTCTAATGAATCTACTCTTATCAGTGGTTTCTCATTGGTCGCTAAAGGAAGGACCAGTGCGTAAAACATTACATCACCAAGGTAGGGCAAAGGTTCGCTCTGCTGATAAAGCTGAAACCACTTACTCACTGAAATCTCGTTGCTTTGCTCCTTTAGCGCATCGAGTGCGAGACGCTTAGTGAAGCTCAACCCTGATATTGAATGGGGGAGCTCGCGCAAATGCCGCATAAGAACCGCACTCATATTTGGCAAGCAATCCAACTCATGTTGATCTAATAGAGAGACATGAGAATCTGGCGTTTCTTCTGTGAGAGCTTGCCAACACCGACTGGCCTGGCTCATTAATCTTGCGTTTATCGGCTTGCGATCATGCCAGCATGAACGAATCGCCTCTGCGGGTAGTTGTCCAAAACCGATAAAACGTTCTGTACCGGGGAATTGGTTCAATTCAATGATCTCAATGACTTTAGCTTTTACGTTCTCAAGATAAGTCAGGCAACGGATCAACATGAGTTGATCATAGCTATCATGCTCCACCCAAAATACGATGCGCTCAAACTTATCGTCTAGCAGAGTCTCTACGTTACGCTGCTCTTGCTGAGCGATGTTTTGAACAGATTCTTTATGCCCCATAACGGGCAGCAGCGTATCAACAACGAACTGAGCGCGTATGGCTAAAAATGATTGCTCAGCTTTAGGAATAGGGCCCATGCATAGTGGATCAATCATCGGGAGAAACTGGCCTTCAAAGCCGCTCTCTTTAAGTTTTTCCTGAATATCATGCCCACAACGAACATGGAGCGTACTCAGACCACTGTCTAACGCTTTTTCTCGTTTAGCGATAGCGTTCTTATGCGATTCTAAACGTTCCACGTGAGCTTTTAGTTTGTTCCAACTCGGTAAGCCGAGCTCTCTTGCTAAAGCATGTTGAACATCAGCAAGCTGAATAGATTCAAAAGATAGAGTGTCGGGTTGGGAGTGAAACTGTTTAACGAGACCCAGCGTATTGAAGTCACGTTGACGAATTGCCTTTAAACGCTTTTTAGCAATGATTTTTTGCTGATTGAGATTAATTGAGAAGCTGTTGTGAGGTTGCATTTTTCACCTTTCTTATTCTCTTCCACACTCGCCTGAACAGAAGCTTTAAGAAGGTAAAAACAGAGTGTACCTGCTGGAAATGCAGGGAAGCCAAATTGCCGTGAACCGAGTTCTTTCCGCGAGTGTTGGGTGCTTTAGGCGTGAGCTCGTTTATCATAGGCGACGGCTGAATGACTGGCAACCGAAAATCAGGGTTCAGAGAAGGAATAGTTAATAAAAACAAAGCCCCACCTAACCTGGCAGGGCTATCCAAGGTTATCGTTCAATACAATCTAGCGCTTTGCTAATCCTTTGCCATGTAAATAAGGCAGAATATGCGGGCGAGACTCTCCTGCCAATTTCGTCGTCACTTCCTCAGACCAGGTGCTTTGCTTTTGATTACTTGAACGTGTGGCGTAGTAATCGTGCATGGTTTGGTCGTAAGCTTTTATGTCTTCAATATTTACAGCTTGGTACTGATTTTCGTGTACGATCACTTTTGCTGGTAAGCGAGGTTTAACTTCTGGGTCTTGCTCTGGATGGCCAAGACACATACCAAACAAAATGGCAGTATTGGCAGGTAAGCCGAGTAACTCATCAACACCTTGGGCATTATTTCTCAAGCCACCAATGTATACGCCACCCAATCCCATCGATTCTGCTGCCAACAGACAGTTTTGCGCCATGATGCCGGAATCAACGGCACCAATGAGTGTTAATTCGGTAAAGTCTGCTTGTACTTGAGGGTTGATAGCCGAGTGACGCTGATAATCAATGCAGAACACTAAAAATTCTGCCGCACTCGCAACGTAAGCTTGGTTACCTGCGTATTGCGCCAGTTGTGTGCGTTTCTCTGGATCAGTGACTCGGATGATGGAAACGACTTGCAGCATACTGGAAGAAGATGCGGCTAGGCCAGCTTGAATAATCGTGTCCAGTTGAGTTTTATCTATTGGTTGCGGGCTGAATTTTCTAATCGAGCGGTGGCTCATTATAGTTTCAATCGTACTGTTCATGATGCTTTAACATCCTTTGTTATTGTTTTCATATTTCGTGGAACTCACCTTATCGGCATTTGATGGCTGGGTAAACTTTCTCCAAAGAAAAAAGCTAAAAAGAAAAGCTCAAACGAAAAAAGTGTGCCTTAAACCATAAGTTTTACTAGAGAAAGCCAGTAATCAGGCACGCTCTAAGATATGAGTATATACTGTCTTAAAATCAATGAATTACATGCGGTAAAAAGATGAAAGAACTGATCGTTCACACAGTAACGGTATTTATGGGTTTCTTCGCCATCATGAACCCTATCGCGAATATTCCCATATTCTTGAGCTTAACTGCGGATGAAGATAAAGAGACGGTTCGATCCATAGCACTGCGTTCGGTGTTTATTGCTTTTATCATCGTTGCGGTGTTTTCAATTGCGGGAAAACTGATTTTCGATTTATTTGGGATTACGCTTTATGCGCTGCGTATTACTGGCGGAATTCTGGTCTTTTTGATTGGTTACAACATGCTACAAGGTGATACTACCCATCAAAAAACCAAGGAAAAGGCTTACTCACCTGCCCAGCAACAAGCGGCGTTAAGTATCGCGGTTTCCCCTCTCGCGATGCCAATATTGGCTGGTCCTGGCACTATCGCAACGGCGATGAATTTTGCGACCGCTGGTGGGTTTGATCAAACAATCATTACCATCGTTTCTTTTGCTGTGCTCTGTATTATCACGTACATCTTGTTTTTATTTGGCGATAGATTAGTGAAAGCCGTTGGTCCTAGTGCGCTCAATGTTGTGACCAAAATGATGGGGCTGATATTGGCGGTCATCGGCACTCAAATGCTCATTGATGGGGCTGCTGAAGCGTATAAGAACGTTTTCTCTTAATCCTACTAGGCTTATGTAAGGTGTAGGCATGGTTACAGGTTGTACTTTGTAGCGAAATCTTACTTGAGTATAGGAATCACCTATCTAAATAATAAGAATAACCAATTGTTTCTATTGCCTTACTTTCAATACTATTTTTAAACACAGTATTGGGGAGGAAACATGGTTAAAAAAGCAATTGTGGTTGAAGGTGGTGCGATGCGAGGCGTCTTCGCTAGTGGCGTGCTAGACGCATTCATGGAGCAAAATTACAAGCCGTTTGATTTTGCAATTGGTGTATCAGCAGGTGCATCGAATCTGATTGGTTACTTAACTGATTACCCACATCGCAGCATTAATATCATCACCAAGCTTGCAACCTGTAAACGTTTCTTCGATCCAACCCGCTTTATAAAGGGCGGTGACCTTATTGACGTTAAATGGTTATTTGAAGAATCTAACCGTTTATATCCAGTCGATGAAAAGAAGTTGTTTGATGGTATTCCATTTTTTGCGACCACAACCAATGTTGATACAGGTAAGGCAGACTATTATCGAGTCAATCGCGATAACTTCCATCACGCGCTAGAAGCGACGACTGCTTTGCCTATCGCATACAAACATACCCCTTGCTTTTCTGGTGGCTGTTACACCGACGGAGGCGTGGCGGATTCAATTCCGGTTCGCGAAGCTTACCGAAGAGGCGCGAGAGACATTACTGTGGTGTTATCCCACCCGCTGAATTACTCGAAGAAGCCAGCCAAAACAACCTGGCTCACTAAGAAGCTGTTTGCCGAGCATCCTAAAATGGTCGAAGCAATGTTGCACCGAACAGAGAACTATAACGAATCGTTGGCGTTTATTCGTAACCCGCCGGAAGACGCGCGTATCCGCGTTATTGCTCCGCCTGATAATTTTCATGTACAGCGTTTATCAATGCGTCAGTCTGTGTTGCTTGAAGGTTATGAGATGGGGCTTGCAGAGGGCAGAGCGCACCTGAAAAATCTTGCTGGTGCTCATGGTCTGGATCGAGAGAACTGTCACTTCTGTATTTAGCGCAGCGACGCTTAACTTTTCGTCACTCGTAAACATGTAAATTGGCGAACCATAGTATATGGTTCGCCAATAAGCGTTAGGCTTGTTTACGCTGTGCTTCTTTTTGAGCAATCTTAGCCGCACGTCGCTCTTCACGTTGCTTCGCGCTTTCACCGCCAACGTGCTGTTCACCACGTTGATCCGCCAAAGAAATCTGTTTTTCACGCTCACGGAATCGAGCAATCTGCTCTTCTGAATGCGTACCGTGACATTTAGGGCAGCTTACGCCTTGCTCGTAAAGGTCTGACTGTTTGTCTTCTTCTGTGATTGGCAGGCGACAAGCGTTACATAAGTCGTAGTCTGCTTTCTCTAGCTGGTGGTTTACAGCAACACGACCATCGAATACGTAGCAATCACCTTCCCACATGCTCTCTTCTTGTGGCACTTCTTCCAGATACTTTAGAATGCCGCCTTCAAGGTGATAGACTTCGTCAAAGCCTTGCTCTTTCATGTAAGCCGTTGATTTCTCACAACGGATACCACCAGTACAGAACATCGCCACTTTCTTATGCTTGGTCGGGTCCATGTTTTCTTTCACGTAGTCTGGAAATTCACGGAAAGTTTCAGTGTTCGGGTTTACCGCACCTTTAAAAGTACCGATTTCGATTTCGTAATCATTACGCGTATCAACAACAAACACTTCTGGATCCGCGATAAGATCGTTCCAGTCTTTTGGTTTCACATAAGTGCCAACCACATGACGAGGATCGATACCTTCAACACCTAAAGTTACGATCTCTTTCTTGAGTTTTACTTTAGTGCGGTTAAAAGGCTGTGTTTCAGCAAGCGACTCTTTATAAACAGTGCCCGCAAGACGTGGCTCTGCATTTAGCCATTCAAGCAGGGTATCAATACCCGCGCGGTCCGCAGCAACGGTACCGTTGATACCTTCACTTGCCAGCAGAAGGGTGCCACGAATCTGGTTCTTTTCCATCAGTGCAAGCAATGGTTCGCGTAGCTCTTGATAGTTACCCAGTTCCACAAACTTGTACAGCGCACAGACAACATACTGACTCATGAGATTTCCTTTAAAAAAACAGGCTTTAATAAAACAAGTGGTCGACGACCATTAAATTATAACGGCCCGGAGTATACCCGACTAAAACGGTCAGGTATACAGGTAAACCCATCGGACAGGAAACATGCATGTTGATTGGTTAGTGACAAAATGAGGATGAAGAACGGATAGCTGCTTCCCCGCAAACCTTGTAGGTCTTCAAATTATCAACAAAAATCTAAGTGAATTGACGAGGTTAACCTCGACAGGTTTGTGTGAAATTTGTACGTTTAATTGGTTGAGTCCTCGTTACTCGTAAATGCACTCAGCTCAGTACAGCAAGGTAAAAAACAAAAATTAATTCAACGGAATGGTTAGTAAGACATGCAGCAGTTTCATATCAGGCGACTCAGAGAAGAGGATATACCGCTTCTCAAACTTCTTTTAGTTGAGCTCGATACTTCTCACTATCAAGCTGAGCCCGACTTTTATCGCTCACCACAAGAAATGGCTGAGATTAGGGATAGCCGTAATATCTTTGAAAAATACTTCGATGGCAGTATCACTGCATTTGTAGCTTGTTCAAATCGAAACATTGTGGGGTTTATTTCGGGAACCACTCGTGAAGTTAACTCCATCATTTCACCAGAGAAATACGTTGGCTTTATCAATGAACTCGTTGTTGCGGAAAGCCATCGAAACTTGGGCATAGGCTTATCGTTGATGGATAGAATTGAAAGTGCGCTTTGCAGCTTGGGCGTAGAGGAAATCGGATTGTCCGTTGGTTCTTTTAACCACGAAGGCGAAGATTTTTATCACAAGATGGGTTATCGAGTGATAACTAAGTCCATGATAAAAAGGATCAAAGATTAATCGACTGGCGTGATACTCGGTATTGGATAGCAAAACGCCTTTTCATGGTGAAAAGGCGTCGGTATGCAGAAGTGGTGTCTTATTAAACCAAAGTCGCCGCAGTCTGGTTACCCATCGCAATTAATGTATCCAGAATGCGTTCGCCGTCAGCACGCAGACCATTGTGTTCATATTCGTTGGTGATCCACGCTTTTGAGTTCGGCATAGAAGCTAATGTTTCTCGGCTGATGTCCATTTCCACAAACATATCGTCGGCGTAAACCGCGCAGCTTACCGGAACTTTGTTCATTGCCAGTTGGTTTTGGTCATAAAGGGGTGACCAGTCCTCTTTGCTTGCCAGTATTTCAGCAGCTTCTTTTAGTGGCTTTAGGTTGGTGTATTGGTCAAACATCCATGGGAAAACCATTTCCCCGGTAAAGTAGAAAGGCTGGCCTTTTTCATAGTTAAACGCCGGGTTTGACTGACGTACTCGGTGTGCACTCCAATTTGAAGCAAAGCCCTGGCAGTATATAGACTCGTGCAAAATGGCGTAAATAGGGTTGGTTTGGAAGTTTTGCTGAGCCAGCATGTCACTTAAAAACTCGTAACGCAGCTGCGTTTTTCCGTTTACTTCTATGAGTGCGCTTTCCAGCCAGTAATACGTTGGCAAGAAGGTATCGCTGACCCCAAAATTAATCCCAATCTGTTGGAATTGCTCAACGGTAAAGCGTTGCCCGTTTGGCAGAAACTCTTCATTTTCTAACAGGTGATCGGCAATGGTCTGGCAAAGTTGCTGCGCTTTAGGAAATTGCTGGAAGAACGCCTGATTCTTATCCATTGTACGTTTAAACGTTGCTTTATACACATCGTCGGGATGACGTGAAACAGACGGCACACCACCAGTAATGTAGCTTCGGGTCAGGCTTTCAGGGAACAACGACAAATACGTCAGAGAGCAAAAACCACCGAAGCTTTGGCCTAAAATCGCCCACTTTTCTACACCAAATTGCTGACGTATAAATTCAGCATCGCGAACAATATTGTCTGCTCGGAAATGGCTCAGGTATTCTGCCTGTTGGAGTGGCGTCAGGTGCGCCAGCGTTTGGTGGTTGATCACCGAACTGTTTCCGGTGCCTCGCTGGTCGAGCAGTAATACTCGGTACTCTTGAAGTGCTCGTTTTATCCAGCCGTTATGGCCATTTTGACGTGGAGAAGGGAAGCCAGGACCACCTTGAAAGTACACAAGCCATGGTTTGGTTGAGTCTTCGTCTCCCACTAAACATACCGAACGGGCGAATACTTCAATAGTGCCTTTGCTCTCTTCCTGGTAATTCAAAGGGACATTAAATGTGTGGGGAGTGTAGTGCAATCCTGCGTCGATAAATGATAGAGCATTCATTGTTTTATTTATATCCTTGTTGGGTTCAGCATCTAGTAGACCTTACGCTCGCTACTTTACTTCGAAATCAGGGTTTAACCAAGAATCCGAAGTAGAGCAAGTCACATCTAAGCCGTTTAATCTCTTTTGTAAAATCAACGTAAGTTCAAGAAAATGAAACGATTAGCGACTGGTGCAACTGGTTGAATGAGCTATGCTCATTAGAGCGACGACAAAGTGAGTGTGAATTGTGGAGGATGTTGAATGAAAGTGTCACTGGCTCAATGGATTATCGTGACTTGTTTAGTTAGCGTGCCCGCTTTTGCGGTGGTCACGCCAAGCCCACCTGAGTTACAGGCGAAAGGGTACGTGTTAATGGACTTTCAGTCGGGAGCCATTATCGCAGAACAGAACGGGAGAGCCGGATTAGCCCCTGCCAGTTTAACCAAACTCATGACGGCTTATGTCGTGGGTCAGGAAATCAAAGCAGGTCGATTAAATTGGGATGATTTAGTGACTGTCAGCGAAAATGCGTGGTCAGAAAAATTCCCCGGTTCCTCCAAAATGTTCATCAAACCGAAAGATGAAATCAGCGTTGCAAACTTGATGCGCGGTGTCATTATCCAATCGGGAAATGACGCATGTGTCGCTTTGGCGGAACATGTGGCAGGCAGTGAACATGGATTTGTGGCTTTGATGAATGGCTGGGCCGAAAAGCTCGGGCTTCAAGACACTTACTTTGTGAACTCTCATGGGCTGGATAGTGAAGGCATCCAAACTTCTCCTTTGGATATGGCGACGTTGATGAAATCGATCATCAATGACGTACCTGATGTGTATGCGCTGTACAACGAAAAGGTGTTTAAGTGGAACGATATTACCCAATACAACCGTAATAAGTTGTTGTGGGATAAGTCTATTAAAGTAGACGGTGGCAAAACAGGTTACACCAGCAATGCGGGATATAGTCTCGTCAGTTCAGCGACTGAAGGTAAAATGCGTTTGATATCTGTCGTGATGGGAACGCCTAGCGCGCAAGCACGCATCAGTCAGTCTAAAAACTTGCTCAGCTATGGTTTCCGTTTTTATGACACTAAGAAGGTGGCTACACAGGGACAGGTGGAATCAAAGGTTAAGGTCTGGAAAGGCAAGGTGAGTGAAATAGAAGCGAGCTTTCCGCAAGATGCTTATTTGACCCTACCTCGCAGTATGACAGCTGGTTTAGATAAGAGTGTCGAAATGAAAGAACCTTTAATGGCACCGATTGAACAAGGGGAAGTGATTGGTAAAGTCGTGTGGAAAAATAACGATGAAACCGTCGCCAGCTACCCACTGGTCAGCAACCAAACGGTTGAACCTGCCTCGTGGATTGGTCAAATCTGGGACAGCATTGTTTTATGGGTGAAATCGTTTTTTTAATTAACCCCAGTTGAGGTTAATTCATTAAGCGATGAATCGAGTAACAGCCCGTTTTCCATCGGGCTGTTTTTATTCTGATGTAAATAACAGTTGGGAATCAGGTTTGTTTCAGTTAGATTAGCCCGCCACATCGCCCTATAAATTGTTGGATTGAAATCATGAGCAACGAACAACCGAATAACCCTCTGCACGGGTTGAGTTTAGAAAAAATCGTCACCCGTTTGGTTGAGCACTTTGGGTGGAATGGTATGTATGAACGTGTTCGTGTTAACTGTTTTAAAAAAGACCCGTCTATTAAGTCGTCGTTAAAGTTTCTTCGTAAGACGCAATGGGCACGAGATAAAGTTGAAGCGCTGTACATCGAAACTTTCTGTTAAGCTGTTGAAAAAGCGATTATTCCCGAAAGCACGAGTGTGTGCCGCCGGGAATTTAAACTCGACAATTATTCTAGGTGGTGAGTGCTGCCCACAGTCGCTTCCAGTTCCAGAATCGACTTGCGGACGTTGTCTGGAATCTCAGTCTTAGTGTTATTTTTAAAATCAAACATCACACCTGTTGCCGTCGCGACGGTGACCACTTTTCCCCACTTTTTGCTAAATACCTGATATTCCATTGTCATGCGATCGCCTTGCATGTCGATCACTCGAGCGCCAATCATAAGCGTGTCCGGGTATGTCACTGGCAATTTATAACGACACTGAGTCTCACTCAGAACAGGGCTAATTTGCGAGGTTTGCAGGTCGACGAGCAAATTAATCGCTTCAAAATAGTCCAGACGTGCGGTTTCGAAGTAACGAAAGTAGACGACGTTGTTGACGTGTTGCAAGGCATCCATTTCTCCCCAAGCTACTCTGATCTCAGTCACGACGGGGAAGTCTTTTAGTAGTGTGTCCATTTTCTTTGTTCCTTTTTCATCAACGTTGCCACAAATTGTGAAGCCACTTATTAATCTGAGTATTTATTCTAGATGTAATTATTTAGGATGTAATAGAATTGTTCCTGAAGTGTGAAATAAACTGGTTGTTTATGTAAAGTTTAATCTTTACATAGTAACGTTGTAAGCGTAAGTTTATTTGAGAGTGGCTAAAAGGGAGATGTCTCATGGCAGAACTGAAAAATTTCAATCTCGCCAGAGTTGAGAAGCGAATAGACTGGACAGGCGAGCTGTTCAGCTTAAGAGTATCTGGCGCTCCACTTTCCTTTAAAGCTGGTCAATTTACCAAACTCGCGTTGGTAGACGAAAATGGCAACCCAATCAGCCGCGCCTATTCCGTGGTGAATGCTCCGAGCGAACAGTTTGACTGGCTGGAGTTTTTGATTGTTGCGGACCCTCAGGGACAATTGTCGCCAAAACTGCAAAAGTTAAAGACTGGGGACAGTATCTATGTTGGTGAAACGGCACACGGAGATTTGATCCATGATTCGATTCCCAAACAAGCACATGACCTTTGGTTGCTTTCAACTGGTACCGGTATCGGGCCATTTTTGTCATTGTTAGATGACATTAACCTGCTTCCTCATAACGAAAAGATTGTTTTGGTTCATGGTGTTCGCTATGAAAAAGACCTGGTATATAAATACTTAATTGAGCACTTAGAGCAGCGCTATGAAGGCCGATTAAAGTACGTGCCTATTGTTAGCCGAGAAGCAGTGGAAGGTAAGTTACAAGGCCGCATTCCCGACTTTATTGCCTCAGGAGAGCTGTCTAATCGAGCGGATGTGCAGTTCTCACCGTGCAGTAGTTTTGTGATGTTGTGTGGCAATCCAGCAATGATTAAAGACACGTTGCCAGTATTGCAAGAACGCGGTTTAGAGAAGTTTCGAGTCAATACTGGTGGTAACATCATTTACGAGCGTTACTGGTAAATCGGGACCATTAAAGCTCAGCAGTTGTTGAGGTTGTTAAGGTACGAAAAAAGCCACATTAGATGTGGCTTTTAAACTCAGAAAGACCAAACTTATTGTTGGTTGATGTACGCTTTAAAGCGAGCTTTGGTTTCAGCATCCGCTTTTTGGTACCAGAAGTGCAGCATTTCTTCTGCGGTTGAATCTGCTTTTACCGCCGCACGTGCTTGCTTCATATCTTCAGGGATTTCAGCGGGTAACGTCATTGGCTGAACCATCGCTCCTGCAACAGCAATTGCTGCCACGCCGCCAGTTCGATTGTAATCTTCTACTTCGCGAACATAGTCACGGCCAATCTGCATACCTTCTTTGATAAGCTTGTCTTGCTTAACGGCAATCGCGTTGCCAGATGCATCAACCAGTTTCCAGTCTAAGTCTTTGATATTGTCTTCTGCATCATTCAAGTTACGGTACTCTGGAAGCTGAAGCGCCAGTTTAGAATCTGAAGACGTAAAGCTGGTGACAATCACGTCGCTTTCAACACTGACACGGTCATTGCCTTTGTTGAAAAACGGAGTAAATCGGAATACGACCTGGTTAACGCCATCAGGTAACGTTAGTGTTCTTTCTGAGGCAAAGAAGCCGCCATCCAGCTTCACTTTTTCACCGTTTGCTGCGAGTACCGATACGTCGTCAGGAACACTAACCGTTACGTCAGCGAATGCCATGTTACTCATTGCCAGAGCGAGCGCGCAAGTTAAAGGCTTGATCAATTTCATTGTTTTTATCCTAAGCACTATTTATTAGTGAGCATCGAGAGTGCATCGTTATGCGTTTGATTGCAACAATCAAGTGTCATTAGTTTGAAAATTTAACATTAGTTTCATTTTTCATCGTTATTGAGATGAAAATGTGACACCAATAAAAACAAACCGCTGCAATGCAACGGTTTGAAAGATTGTGAGTATCGGATTAAGGCTTGGTGAGCTTAAATACCTGCTCCGTTGCCAGATTCACTTTGGTCTTTTGCTTCCTCCAGCAAGTCGCCCAATTCCTCTTGCTGTTGGGCTTTCTCAATGCTTAGCCACCAAACGAATAGCTCATACCAAATTGAAAGAATAACCGCGCCAAGGAAGAGGCCTACGATACCGTAGACAAGCATACCGCCGATGGCACCAATCAGGATAATTGGCATCGGAGTGTCCACGCCTCGACCCATCAGCATTGGTTTGAGCAAGTTTTCAGAAAGCGCACCAACGACCGCCCATACAGTAAACAAGGTTGCAGTCGTGCTGTCTTGAGTCATGTACATGTAGCCAATCACAGGTAGCACTGCAAGAAGAGCCGGTAACTGAGCGATACACAAAATCATCAGTATTAGAGTAAGCAAGCCAGCGGCAGGCACGCCAAATACGAAGAAACCCGCACCAATCAGCAACGCTTGAATCGCAGCGACACCGACAACGCCAAGTAAAACGCTTTTAATGGTTGCTGCAATGAGCGTCGCCCAGCTTTTTGCATTGTCACCTGCGGTACGAATGGCAATGGTGGTTAGGCCAGATGCCAATGATTCTGAGTAAGTCATAAAACCAGCGGCAATCGCCAAAGACAGAATAGAAAGCAATACACTACCCAGAGCGCCACCCATCATGCCAAGCAGGGAAGTCAATGCTGACTTTATCTGAGGCATAAAGGTTTGAATTGCTTGTTCTAAATTCGTCGAGAAAAGTGTCCAGGTGTCGTAGAGCTTACCACCGACAAGTGGCCAGTCTGCAACCGATGGCTTCGGCCCAGGTATTTTGACATCACCGCTCTGGAGTACTTGCAGTGCGTGGGTTGCACCGTCGTAAATGGAACCAGAAACCATCACAAGCGGTGTCACTAACAGCGCGATACCAAGCAAAGCGATGGTGGTTGCTGCCAAACCACGCCTGCCACCATAGGCTCGCTGAAGCCTTTTAGTGACGGGTAAAAGTGCCACTGCAATGATCGCCCCCCAAATAACGGGAAGGATGAAAGGCCTGATGATGTCGTAAGTAAACATAAACAATACGAAGATCAAGCCAATTCGTATTGACGATTCCACCATATTACTGATGAAAATCTTACTTTCATTTCTTTCCGATGATTTATCCATTTTTATTTACCTGATGATCAATGTTGGAACTGACGAGGCTAGAAACCACAATAGCCATATAAAACACACCTGTAATGGCCTCTAAATAAACGATGACTTGAGCCAACGGAGTCAGAGGACTGATATCGCCATAACCAAGAGTGGTCAGGGTGACGAAACTGAAATATGCCGCATTGGAGAAGTTTTGCCCCCAGGATATCGCCTCCATACCGGTGAAAGCCTGTGGTGAAAACTCCAGTAAAATGAGGTAGGCGATGGCCCACATCAAACCCAGCAACAGGAATAAAGCGACAGACCCAATGACTTTGTTACTGTTGACGTGACCAGTAAACAGGATTTGTCTTGCAATAGATTTAAAGGTGCCAAAGAAAAACGCAAAGGTTAACGCGAGCATCACGACGTTCATTTCTTTGATATGAAAAATCGTTTTTATCACGATGACAAACACCCATACTGCGAAAAGGGTATAAAGGAACCGAGACCAGGTTTTATCGAATCGTAGACTAGCAAAACACACGATGAACGTGATTATCGTAAACGCCTGTAAAATATGCTCGATTGCCCCTTCATCCACCACCTGAGCAGATGCTCCGCCAATCAACAAAACGATGAGTGACAGTGTGAGATAGAAGAAGTTATTTTCTTCATTAATGTTTTTGAGTTTTTTTCCAATGACCATAGTTGTTCTCTCACTTAGTAACTATTCATTGTTTTCTGATGAGTCTTTCATCACCATGATGGAAGCAGAAAGGCCAAATCGAAGCTCGATATCTTCTGGCAGTTCTTTAATGGCAATACGCACAGGAATGCGCTGTGCCAGACGAATCCACTGGAAGACAGGGTTAACATTTGGCAGCAGGTTATAACCGACGGTACCGTCTCGTGGCGCGATACCCCAGCCGATAGAATCGACGGTTGCGTCAATAGGTGTCTCTGGATGAGACATCAGCGTCACTTGTGCTTTGCTGCCAGGCTCGATTTGCTGTAACTGGTTCTCACGGAAGAAACCAAATACCCAAAAGCTGTGTTTGTCGATAAGCGCAAGCAGAGGCTGGTTGGCAACCGCTTGAGTACCGTTGCGGATATCCAGGTTAGAAACAAAACCGTCGACGGTCGCATAAACCTTGGTATAGCTAAGATTCAATTTCGCAGACTTTAACTGCTCTTCTGCCGCCTTGATTTGTAGTAGAGATTCTTCATAGGCAATCTCACGGCGAATAAGATCTTTGTGGGATACTGCGCCGCGATCTTTCGCTCGGATATCCGTTAAACGGTCGTACTCGATTTTCTTACCGCGAGAGCTGACGATGGACTTTTCCAGTCCCACTTCTGCTTGCGATAATGCAACCTCGTAGGTGGTTGGGTCGATCTCAAACAATAAATCGCCAGTTTTGACTTCTTGGTTGTCTTGTATCGCAACGTTCACAATCGGACCGGATACGCGAGGCGCAACTTTGATGACATTGGCACGTACCTGACCATCTCGCGTCCAGGGATTGTTGAAATATTCTTCATACTTTTGATAGCCGAGCCAAGCTGCGCCACCAAGAATGACAAGATTGAGTGCAATTACGAATAGTTTTTTCATCTTGTTTGGCACCTAAAATTGAATATAAAAGCTGTCTATCGCCACCACATAACAGACCATGATGGCGATGAAAGTCAGCGACGGAAAAGCGATAAAACGAGATAAGCGAGTCTTGTTTAACAGGATGACGGTTATCCACGTTGCGGTGACCGCAAGAAACAGCACCAGCAGTAACGGGGAAAAGTAGACATCACCCCAAGAGAGTTCATAAGGCATTATGGCTCCTCCCCTTTAGGCGGTCTGTCACCAGCCCGTTCAATAGGAAGTGGCGGTAGAACTCGGTTTTCTTGGTCCAAATACCCGTCCCAGTCGGTGCGTTCCACCATCTGCTTCGCAATCTCGTCAGATAAGAACGGCTTACCGGTTTGTGCTTGCCAACCCCCACCAAGGGACTTGTAAAGAGCGACGACCTGGTTGGCGACATTGCCTTTGATAGAGGCGTAGTTATCTTCTGCTCGTGTCATTTTCTCTACGGAGTTCAGTAGACGCTCAAAGGAGATTTGACCGTTTTCGTATTGAGTCATCGAAATGTTGAAGGCACGAATAGAAGAGTTTACCGACTGCAAACGTAGCGATTTTTGTTCTAAATACAGGTCGTAAGCTTCTAACGCGTTGGTGACTTCATTGACGGCCTGCAGTACTTTTTTGTTGTAGTTGGTTAAGGTTTCCTGAAAGCTGGCATCTTCGTATCGAATGTTATTTTTCACACGTCCATACTGGAAAATGTTCCAACTAAACGCAGGGCCTGCGACCATCGTGAGTGAGTCACTGAAACTAAAGCTACTGCCATCCGGTACTGTACTGTCGATACCAATCGAACCAAACAGAGAAAAACTTGGATATAAGGCCGCTTCGGCGACACCAATTTGGGCACTTTGCGCGCGAGCTTGCATCTCAGACACTTGCAAGTCTGGTCGGCGCATGACCAAGTTGGCGTCGATTTGTGTCTGTAAAAGTGGTGGACGCGGGACAATCGAGTTTTCGTCATTGCCAGATAACGCCGTTTTTCTGCCTGTTGATTTGAATTGTGCTTCGTATTCGGCGATACGTTAGGATAGACCATCTGATGCCAGAATGGTGTCGACTTCTTCTGGCAACACGCCTAACAGAAGCGCAATCGCGGAACGTGACTGCTTCATCGCAATTTCAAGGCTGGGCTGGGCGGCTCTTGTGGTGTACAACTGGTTTTGTGCTTGTTGAACGTCGAGCTCGGTCACGTTACCTGAGTCGAATTGGACTTGAGTAATATTGACCACGCGCTCTTGGATCTCGATGTTTCGTTTAGAGAGCAGAATACGCTCTTGGTAGGTTCGATAGTTTATGTAATTGCGCACCACTTCTGACGTGATGGTTACCATAATATCGTGGTAAGACGCGATCGTTGCATAGTAACCCGCTTCTACCGATTCAATCCCGCGAGCATATTTACCCCAAATATCCATCTCCCAAGCTGCATCAAATGAGAGCGCAGCATTGTTGAACCCTTGATCGTTGACGTAAGCACGTGCCAAATTACCGGATACGGTTTGTACCTGTGGATACTGCAAGCCTGACGCAACGCCAACTAAGGCACGGGCTTGGACAATACGTAGCCCAGCGGCTTCTAAATCAAGGTTTTGCTGGCTCGCCAACTCAACCAGTTGATTCAGTGTTGGGTCATTAAATTGTTGCCACCACTGCTGTACCTTTTGCTCAGATTGCTCGGTATCCTGTACTGCGTTTTGCAATGACCAAGCACTTGGTAAAGCAGATCGCTGGGGATGGACATAGTCTGGCCCCACAGTTGTACACGCACTGAGCCCAATCAGAGTCATTATGGCGAGGCTTGGTTTCGTTAATTTTTGAAGCATCATACCCCTACCTTTAAAACCGCTTATGTTGTAAGTTCACCCAATCGATATCCTCGTAGGTTTGCTTGCAATGTTTAATTGCTTCGAACACGTTCCGTTTTAAATTCAGCAAGATATAAAAACCAGCTATCTCTGAATAAGCGTAGTCAGATAAATCCAATTCATTAAAAAAATCTTCCAGCTTATCTTCGAAGGATTGGTAATCCTGACTGTATTGATTAAATACGGAGTCGAGTTCTTCTGTTACCTGGTGGCTGGCTAATGCACCCGCCATCAAAGGAATGATGGAGTCACGATGTTGTTGACGGAGCTTGTTTATCAAAGGGTTAGACAACAATTTTTTCTCTGCAACCATGAGCACGTTTATGTGGCTGCATAGCACGTCACAAGCTTTGCTGAATGCACCGATCGCCTCTGGTGTCGTTTGGTCAAAATGTTTGTGATTGATTTTGGAACCCCACACTTTGAGTTTTTTCGCAGACACGTTCAATGTGACTATGTGCAAAGCACGCTTAAGTGGAGTGAAAAAGGATTCAGACTGTTTTTGATAGGTGACAAACAAAGCTCGTGTATGCCGGAAATAGCGTTCTTTTATGGTTAAGAATAGGTGCTCGGGTCTTGAACTGAACGGAAAGTAATGAGCAAAAATAATCATGAATACGACCAAGTAAAACAGTGTCATGATCGTCATTAAGATCCCGAAGTGGTAGAACATATTATTGTCCAGCCCAAGTACAAACAGGCCGACCATGTAGAAAATTGTTATCGGTCCGTTGAACAGGTAAAAACCAATAAATGTGTAGATAAAGATAAACAGGCCTAGCTCCAGCCCGAGATCCAGTTGCGGCAAAATGAATAGATAAGATGGCACCGCAAACAGGAAACCAAAGGTGAATAACACCAATAGTAAAATTGGATGCACAGGAACAAAGGACAACAAAGACATGAACATGGTCGAGAAAATCACAAATGAGTAGCCACCCGGAGGGTTAAAATAGATCCAGATGAGCCCTGCAACCCAGTAGGTTACGAAGGTTTTGACTGCTGTTTTGAAGTTTTCTGCATCCCACCACAAGAACTTGCCTTTCGATTCTGGCAGTTCAATGTCGAACGAGACATTGTTCGTCACCGAGTCAATACAGCTAATGCTTTCAGCCAGGCGTGAGAGGTTCTGATGCATGGATTCCAGCAGAAACCCTAAAGTGATTGCCGAGCCTTTAGTCAGGTGTGGTAAAGAATCTAGCAATTCTTGATTGTATTCAACCTTAAATTCTTTAGTGCGGTAAACGTGTTCGTTGTCTTCCCAAACCTGCTGACAGGTATGGAATAACTGTTCTATTTCCGCGATCGTTTCGTCAAAGTTAGTGATGCACTGACGATCTTCTTCAAGGCTAAAATGGCTATGCACGGCAACCGATAATTGCTGAGTAATTTGTTTGCTCAGGTGAACCGCCAAGCGCCACTCTTTTAAATACGCGGAGACGTCACTGCACTCAACACTCACAGTTGCAAATCGTTGATCCAGACTATTTTGCGCAGCAAACATTTCTTCGGTGAGCTTGTCGATATTGAGTTGAGAGGCTCTGTGTTCTGATTCCTCTGGTGATTCTGAACCATCGACAGACTCAGGGTGTGATTCATGACTTTGCTCAAAACTATGCACAATCGTAGCGAATAACGCTTGCTGAGTTTGATTTAACTGCTCAATAAGCTGACGCAGATTTTGTTCGGTTTTGACTGGGAATAGAAAAGTACCGACCAATGTATAGATAACCACGCCAAAAACAGTCATGTAGGCGCGATCAACACCGTATAGAAAAGCGCCGTCCGCATCACCACCGTTGGACATCATTAACGTCATCACCCCAGTAAGCATCAGCAGCGTAGGGTCTTTTTGGTAAGCGTTACGAAAATAAAAGATGAATGAAACGACGAGCGACACGCTCAGCATATACAGCAGGCGATCTTGTGCGAATAGTCCAACCAGCAACAAGCCGACAACTGCCCCGACTAGGGTACCGAGAACGCGCAATGTGCCTTTTGCGAGAGACTCTCGACGACTGCCTGTTGTGGCAATCAGCATCACCGTTGTCGCTGCGGTAGACGCCTGCGGCCACCCCATAGCAAAGGGGATCAGATAAGCCAGGGTGAGGCTAAGCGATACTTTTATAGCAAATTTAATTTTGTCGTTCATAGTCAAAGTTTGCTCAGGCTTATCGTTTCAAGTTGATGAGTTTGTTAATAAAAAGTTGGTTTAGGGTTGCAGTTCCAACTGTATTTTGGTTGGCGGAATATAGCGAGCAAAAAGGAGCAGATTGTAAATCTTGTGTCAAAACTAAATGCATATAAAGCGATCAATTTACCTGTATCCCTTGTCATTACTAGGGGTATTGGGTAAATGCTCAAAACCACTACTTTTACGTGGTCTTATTTATGAAACAGATTTACTGGTTTTTCCTAGCCAAGATTTCTTTAAATCTATAAATCGCCTGATACTAAATAGGGGGCATTTGTCTGGTGTCATCTATGCCACACCTTTAAAAAGCATAGATGATGAATGGGATTCTGAGAGGAAAAGTTTTATTTTTTATTAAGTTGTAGAGTTTTTACTATTCTTTATTTGCATTTTGGGAGCGAGATAAAAAAACCAGCGCGATGCCACCTAAAATGATGGTGCTAGTGAGGACGGAATGAATTGAAAGGGATTCACCAAGCAGAATAGACCCAAGTACTAGGGCAATTACGGGTACCGAAAGCTGGCTTACCGCAGCTTGAAGCAGGGTAAGTTTTTGTATTACGTGATACCACAGCAAATAACCAATCCCTGATGCAAGCACACCGGAGGTGATCGCGAGTGAGATGCCTTCAATGGTGAGATTGACCGAAGAGAGAAGAAAAGGGGAGGCCAGTAAACTGATTACCGAGGCTGCAATAAAACCCCATGCGATCCCGCTACTTGGTGAAGGAGCATGCTTACCAAGTGCAGTAAAGAGCGCCCAGCAAACGCCAGATATCACGATAAGAAGTGTCGACCATATATCAGGACGAGTCGCTGATGGAAGCATCAACCAAGCGAAACCCAGAATGGAGACGGCGATACCAATCACTTCTAAAGTTTTAAATCGTTCGCCTTGCCACCAATGTAAAGTCAGAAGCGTCAACTGTACTGCCCCAAATAAGAGTAGGGCGCCTGTTCCTGCATCCATATTCAAATACGCGTAAGAAATCAGTACCGCATAGCCAAACAATGTCACACCTGCGAGAACTTTAAAGCGACTTGTTGGTTTTTCAGAGTGCCAAGTTCTGGTGATAAGGAGAAAAAACACCAGGGTCGCCGCCCCGGAGAGCAACCTGATTATCGTGAAGCTTCCCGCATCGCTCAGTCCATCTACCAACGCTGCACGACATAACAGTGAGTTGGCGGCAAAGGCGAGCATCACAACAACGGTCAGCAAAAAAGTAAACATCTTAAATCCTTAAATTGGGTGCATAGAATGAGTGTAGCGGCAAAGTGATTTATTCAATTAGTTGATTAATTGATTAGTTATACCAGTTGTCTTTTGCTGCCTGAGGAGCTAGCTGATGACCATTCAACTAATGATAAAATCATCACTCAATAATTTAATTTTACAAATTGTAGGGCTTTTGTTAAATATTTGAATAGAAAGGAATAGTCCGTAATTTCTTTCACTCTGTTAGGATTTTTCCTACACCTATCTAGTGATACTTCTTGCTATCTTTTCCGAAGGCTGGAACACAATCAATATAAACACGTGTTCTTAACGTCAGGCTATAACGAAAAAGAAAGACGACAATGAATGAATTTGTTTTGCGATTAATGAAATGCGCGCGTGCTTATGAAAGTTTCATCGGTAATAAACTGCTGAGTAAACAAAGCATTAATACTGAAGAATTGAAAAATATACGAAAAGAAGCACTAATGCGATTCCCGGAGTTAAAAACGCAGCACCTCAACCAAGTCAAAGAAACGGTGGAGTTCGAGTTATTTAACAAAGTACTGCACAATACCATGTTAAAAGTGGGCTTTCGTATTCCTGAAGGCAAAGCCGCCGGTACAACCGCGATTTACATTCGTCGTTAGAAGAAAAACAGCCGTCCAATGACGTATTGAGTGTCTTGGAGGCTGTTTTCATATCGTAAGACACAGCGGGTGAGCCGCTATAGCCTGAGCTGTTTCTTACTCAACTCACATTTGTCGTTAGAATGGCGTCTGCGTATCCAACCTAAGCATCCCACTATCATCAACAAGCCAGTCCCAACAGCGCCACCACTACCACCACTGTCACCACTGCTTCCATCATCACTGCTGTCTTCAAAGATCCGAGAGTCACCTTCACTATGGTAATCTTCCGTTGCGGCTAACTCAGCGTCATAAGTGGTTTTTGTGCCAGAGCTGGTTTGCAGTTCAATCCAAGTGGTGTAGTTCAGAACTTCGGTAAACACACTCGGTATGGCGGCAGATTCACAAATAGATGAACCATAACTGACAATACCAATCTGTTGATACATGCCGTTGCTGTCTACGTAGGTGAGCGGGCCGCCGGAATCGCCACGGCATATACCCGTATAATCTCTGCCCTCAAAGCCATTTGCACATAAACTTTCTTCAGAGTTGAAGCCTGTCACTAACGAAGCACACTCTGCGTCGGTCAGCGGTTCAATTTCTGCCCAGCGCAAATAGTTTGCGCCCGACGTATCCGTTGTCGAGGTCTGTCCCAAGCCAAAGATTTGGTAAACAGCAGCGTCACTGTAATCGCCGAAATCTTGTGGCAGAGTGATGGATTGCACGTTGTCGGTTATTGGTCGCGAGAGTTCCAGCAGTGCCAGATCGTTAATCCACAAGGCGTTCGCATCATAGTCGGGATGAATGGTAATTCGACGCACGTCTTTAAATTCGGAGACATAAACATCGTCCATGGTCGGATTTTTCACTAAAACACGCAAATCGTCAGTGCTCCAGCCATCGGTGAACACATCTGACTCCACACAATGTGCCGCGGTTAGAATGTAGCGATCATTCACAATAGAACCGCCACAGATATTAGAGAATGCGCTAGCTCCTGTCTTATGGAGTATCAAACGAGCGAAAAATGGCAGTTGATTCAACGTGGTTGGTTCTCCGCCAATGATAGCAGCAGAGATGTCTTGTTCAGAGGTGGTGATATCGGCATCCGCAACAGTCGTCATAGGCAAAATGAGGAAAGCCCCGCTTATCAAAACATGATTTAACCTCATAACCTGATCCTTATCGTTAGAGTTATTGAATTCACATTGGTCAAGACCTAAACAAGCACAACGTAGATCATACTTGCTCTTTATTCATACTTGTATGAGCTCTTTATTAGAGTAGATCAATTGATGCTTGTTCATAGAGGGTACGTTGAGTTTAGGCTCGATAACCTGCATCCTAACAACGTTTGGGTATACAATAGCTGAAACCTGCAAACCAAAGAGAGTAAATGATGGAATTTAAGGTTGATACCCACACACATACGTATGCCAGCGGTCACGCTTACAGTACGTTGATTGAAAACGCTCAGTCGGCAAAAGAGAACGGGCTCGAAATGTTCTGCACCACCGATCACGCAGAGTCAATGCCGGGTGCGCCTCATTATTGGTTTTTCTCCAACCAAAAGATTCTGCCTCGTTACCTCAACGGTGTTGCCATCATTCGTGGCGTTGAAGCCAACATTCTTAATATCGAGGGCGATATTGATATCCCTTTGAGCGTTGACCGGAACCTTGATTGGGTCATTGCCAGTTTTCATGAGCCAGTCTTTGTTCCATCGAATAAAGAAGCCCATACCGAAGCACTACTTAATGTGATCCAAAGTGGTCGTGTTGATGCACTCGGGCATCTGGGTAACCCTAATTATGACTTTGATTTCGAGACGGTTTTAAAATGTGCGCAACAACATAACGTTGCCATTGAGATAAACAATACAACCCTGAAAGGCAATAGCCGAGTGGGTAGTGTTGAACGTTGTCATGACATCGCTCAAATAGGTAAAGAAGTGGGCGTTTTCTTTACCACTGGCAGTGATGCTCATTTTTGCCATGATGTTGGGAATCTCGAACTGGTGGGTGAACTGATGGACAGAGTCGGTATTAAGAGTGAGAACGTCATTACTCACTCGGCTGAGCAGTTTTTGTCGTTCCGTGCGCTTCGTGGACGAGAGCCAATTGCAGAATATGACGAAATGCTTAACGCATAAACTTGATTACATTTTGGGAATGCACCCTTAGCGCGTTTCCTTTACACTGCGAAGCTCAACTATCCGAATCATCCTTAATGAGGGGTGATCGTGATAAACAAAGCCGACAAAGAATTCGGCACTAAAAATGGAGAAGTGAAGATGTTACGTCCTTTAGTTTTAGGGTGTGCGATTGCGTTGGGCTCAAGCTACGCAATGGCAGAAGCTGTCGATCTAAAACAGAACATGAAACAAATGAAGATGGATTTCAAACAAGCGGCCGAAGCGTCGGATGTTGAAACCATGAAAACGGCCATTGATAGCTTACAAGCTATCGTGGAGCAATCTAAGCGTGGTAACTACCCGCCAGAAAAGTTTGATACGTTTCTTGAAGGCTTCAACAAGTTGTCGGTGACACTAGACAGCATCGAAGCAGACTTAGATGCGGGTAATCTTACCGAAGCGAAAGCGCAGCTGCGCGAAATCGATAGTCTTCGTGAAGAATACCACGACAAACGTAACCCAAGCATCTGGAGCAAGCTGTTTGGCTGATTTGGGATGGGTATGAACAATCCCCAACGATTTCAAGACCCGCAACTCTGCGGGTCTTTTGTTTCTGATGGAAAATAGAACTACGCCTGAAATCCTTTATTGAGCTTGTACTTAGAATTGGTTACGCTGTATGAAATTTGTTAAGTCACCGTTATGCGTAGATTAATTCCTTTTTATCGCTCCATGCTGCTTGTTAGTGCCCTAAGTTGGGCGCTGGTAACACTGATGCCTGTTATTAATGCTCATGGTAACAGCATGGGCGTGTGGGCAGCGCTTTGTACGCTTAATGGTTTTGAACTGGTACAGGTTGAAGAGGGAGACAATGCGGTAACACATAAGGGGAAACCCTGCCCATTCAGTTACTTTTCACCCTTTCATCACGACTCACTTCCAACTACACCTTTACTTTTACGACTGAGCTCGGTTCTTTCTGACAGCTACACTTTTTTGGCTCTAAGTGTGCGATTTGAAACACCAGTTCCAAGGGCGCCGCCAGCCATAGCCTAATCAAGCACTTAACGTTTTCTGAATCCCTTTACCTTCCAACCGAGCACCTCAAATACCCTCACGTTTTCCATCTTCACGTTTACTTTTGATATAACTCCAAAGGCAGCCGATCCGGATCCTGAAAGAAAGTGAACGCTTTACCAGTGAATTCATCAATTCGAATAGGTTCAACTGCGATGCTTTTCGATTCAAGGTAGGTTTTTACTTCCTCAATATCATCAACTTGAAACGCCAGGTGTCGTAAGCCCTGGGCTTCCGGAAAGCTTGGGCGCTCAGGTACATCTGGAAAACTGAATAATTCGATCTGGCTACCATCAGGAAGCGCAAGGTCGAGCTTATAAGAATCACGCGCTGCACGGTAATTTTCTGCAATAACGGACAGGCCTAATATTTCTGTATAAAAATGCTTTGACGTTGGGTAATCACTACAAATGATGGCGACGTGATGAATCGCATTAAACATGATTAGGTTCCTTTGAGATCAAGTGTTCATTGACGAAATCGATAAACACACGCAAGCGCGCGGGCATGTACTTCGTTTGAGGGTACTGCATGGCTATTGCACCATGGTAGTTACTCTTGATCATCCAATCTGCAAGTACTTCAACGACTTCCCCTGTTTCTAGCGCTTCTTTGACGACAAAGTCGTGAAAGATTCCAATACCTAGCCCTGCTTTAACGCCATTTAAGCGCATTTGTGAGTGGTTTACCGCGTAGCGACCATTTACGGCAACAGAGTGAAAGGCTTCTTCTTTAAAAAATGACCAAATGTTGTCTTTATCGTTTTCTGCCAGATAAATACAGTCATGCTGTTCAAGCTGAGTTGGGTGGTCTGGCGTGCCCTGCTTAGCGAGGTAGTCCGGTGACGCACACAACACCAGGTTGGTTTTACTTATCTCTTTTAATACCAAATTCTCGTCGGGCTTGTCAGTCAATTTGAAAGCGACGTCTATGTCTTGACGAAACAAATCGATTTCTCCATCTGCAGCGCGCAGCTTTAACTGAATCTTTGGGTAGCGCTGTAAGAAGGGTAAAACAAAAGGCTGAAGTACCGAGTTTAAAAACGCCTCTGGTGCTGCAACGGTAAGCGCACCTTTTGGCTCAGTATGATCTTCTGCTGAGAGTTCGACAGCTTGCTGCGCAGCGTTAACCATCGCAATGCTTTGGTCATATACCTTTTGACCAGCTTGAGTGATGAGCAGCTTACGAGTGGTGCGTTCGAATAATTTTACCGAAAGCGCATGCTCCAATCTCGTGATCAGCTTGCTCAAAGCCGAAGGTGTAACCCCGAGTTTTTTCGCTGCGGCAGTAAAACTCCCTTCATTTACTACCAAGATAAACGAGGCAAGATCAGGAAGGAGGGCGATAAGTTTAGTATTAACCATAGGTTTTGGTTCTGTAGCGCGTAATGACGGTATTCTCTGGCACGACATGGCTGAGTTCAAGTGTATCAGTCTCGCTTTCACGATATTTTCGTCAGAAAGCTTGTATCGCTTGTTTTGTTCAGTAATCAGAGTGCGCTCAACCGATTAGAAAAGGGCCAATTCTACGTGTCATGAACTGAACCAGAAGTTGTGAGAATTTTATGAGAATTTGATGAAGTTGCCGATAGATCTACTCGCCATGCTTAGAAGCAGAACGGAAGGCGTTCGATCGTAACTTTACCCAGGCAGCCGTAAGACGATGAGTTAACGGGCTTGGATACCACTCTCATTAAAGGATGGACTCACAATGAAAAAACGTACCCAACTTAGTCTCGCCATAGCTTCTGTCGCTCTGACGTTTGGCGGAGCATCGGTGAGCGCAGCAGAATTAGAAATTACCGTAACCAACGCTACCAAAGGCATCTATTTTACTCCGCTCATTGTGGCCGCACATGGCGCTAATTTGCATATGTTCAGAGTGGGTGAAGCCGCGACGTCGGAGTTAGAAGCGATGGCTGAACAAGGCGACATTTCCGGTTTATCCAGCGTGATTGGTAACGCCGGAGGCACTGTAGTAGAAAATCCGGCAGGTGGCTTCCTTAATCCGGGTAGTGCAACCACGTTTACCTTTGACAGCGGCGATCACGGTTATCTTTCTCTCAGCGCAATGCTGTTGCCGACCAATGATGGATTTGTTGGTTTAGATAGCTGGGAAATTCCTACGGCAGCAGGTACTTATAAAGCAGCATTGAACAGCTACGATGCAGGCACCGAAGCCAATGACGAGTTAGTGGCAAGCATACCCAATCCGCCTTTTATTACTTTCGGAACTGGCGGGACGGGTGTTGAAACTGTGGTATCAAATGACAAAGTTCATGTACATCCGGGGAATTTGGGTGACAGCGATTCGCTCGGTGGTATGAGCGACCTAGACAGTAGCAGTCACCGTTGGTTAAACCCCGTAGCTACCATCACCATCGTAGTGAAGTAAGGGGGACGTATGAAATACAGAATCTTACTAGTGGCTGCGTCAGTCGCTCTACTCGCAGGTTGTAATAGTGATGACAACGACGAGGTAACGTCATTCCGATATACGGTAAATGTGGTGAACCTAACTGCAAATCAGCCTATGTCTCCACTGGCGGTACTTACTCATAATAGTGATTTCCGCTTATTTGAAATTGGTCTAAGTGCTTCGGTCGCCTTAGAGCACTTAGCTGAAGGTGGCAGTAATGCCGAGTTGCTTGAGATGATGAACAGCGACAGCAATGTTTATCAGGGGGTATCGGGGAATGGATTGTTACTTCCGGGGGCTTCTGACGAAGTGACGATTACCCTTAACCCACATCGCTATGGTTACTTGTCGGTGGCCTCTATGTTAGTAAACACTAACGATGCCTTTGTTGGCGAGACCGGCTTGTCACTTAAATCGCTCGCGGTTGGTGACAGCTACGAAATGAACATGAACGTGTGGGATTCCGGAACCGAGCTCAATGATGAACTCGCTGCGACGATTCCAGGCCCGGCTGGTGGCGGAGAAGGTTTCAATGCAGAGCGTAATGATAACGCCGACATGGTCGCTTTCCATGCTGGCGTTATTAGCCATGATGATGGGCTGACGAATTCTACCCTGGCTGCGAATCACCGATTTCTAAACCCTGGCGCGAAGGTGACGATCACACGAATCGAGTAAACAGAGCTTCCGGCGGCTAAGCTTAATTCTCTTTCTTTCTGCCGCCGGAGCCTTTTATTGAAAGAAAGCATGCTTTGATCCGGTCATGTGCAGAATGAGGCTATCTCAAGATAGGGAAAGTCATTCGCAGGGAAAGGATCATGGCGCAGCAATCTATTAACCCAGCAGTTAACCCAGCAATCAATTTAGCAGCGAACATTTTGCTGATAGAAGACGATAATGATTTAGCCGAGCTGGTTCAAATGCACCTTAAGTTTCAAGGGCATCATGTCACGCGAGTCGTTAGCATCGAAAAGGGCAAAGCTGAGTATCAGCGACAGACTTTTGAACTGGTGATCCTCGACAGGGGGCTACCAGATGGTGATGGTTTAGAACTTTGCCATTACTTGCGTCAGCAGCAAGATTGGACGCCAGTTCTGGTGCTGACTGCGAGAGACAGTGAAATGGACAAAGTCGATGGCTTAGAGGCAGATGTTGACGACTACATAACGAAACCTTTTAGTGTGCTGGAGTTTCAAGCTCGAGTGAGGAATGTATTACGCCGAGCAAATCAAACGACAGATAACAAAGTCAGAGAGACAGAGACCGAAGACGCTTTGAATTTTGGCGCGTTAAAGATTGTTCCGGCGTTGCATCAGGTTTCGCTCAACGATAAAGATGTTTCGCTGACGGCGATGGAATTCTCGTTGTTACAGTTTCTCGCGACTCGCCCCGGCAGGGTCTATAGCAAAGATGAACTGCTCGATCATGTCTGGAATACCAATCACGCCGGATATCATCACACGGTTTGTAGTACTATTAATCGCTTGCGCTCTAAGTTGATGATCTCGGATTCTGAGCATCATTTTATCCAGACAGTTTGGGGTGTGGGTTACAAATTTCAGTCGCACCAATGAGCCAATTAGGAGGCGAAAGGATGAGCTTCAAATCGCGTTTGGTCGTGTTTACCACGGTATGGTTTTGTTTGGCTGCCACTGCCATTGCGCTGACTTATAACTGGCAGAAAGAGACCATCGAACTTCGCACTCAGCAGAGTTTACACAAAGAACTCGCCAGTCATATGCGCGATGATAATCCGTTGATGATAGGGACAGATTACAACCCGAAAGCACTGAAATCGATCTTTCATACTTTAATGTTGATTGGGCCCGACTTCGAGATCTATTTTCTTGATAGTCAGGGGAATATCACCACACATGCCGCTCCGGAAGGGGCAAAGCTGTTGAAGTCGGTGGATCTTGCTCCGATCAAACAGTTTTTACGCGGTGATACTTTTCCGATTTTAGGCGACGATCCGCGAAATAGTGAGCAACATAAAGTATTTTCCGTCGCGGCGATTGAAGAGCTTGGCTCAACGGTAGGTTATCTTTATGTGGTGATCGGCAGCTCACGTCACACAGCGATTGCTAACGCGCAAGTTGATACGCCTTACCTCGCACTCGCTGGGCTGGTATTACTCTCCATATTAGGCTTCGCTTTCGGTGCTTATATGTTGGTGAAGCGCAGTCTTCTTAATCCTATAGAGCGAGTGACCGATCAATTGCAACAGCAGGCGGAACATGATTTTCGTCTGCATCCAGAGTTTACTCGTCAGGTTCCAGAGTTAATACCCGTGTCTCATTCTTACCAATTGATGGCAAAGCACATCCAGCAGCAATTCTTACACCTCGAATATCAATCTTCTCAGCGTCGTCAAAGTCTTGTGCAATTAAGTCACGATTTAAAGACGCCGCTTTCAAGTGTATTGGGGTATTTAGAAACGTGGCGATTACAACATCCTGAATCGGACCCTCTTATTGATGTGGCTTTTCGAAATGGAGAAAAACTTTCCAGACAACTGCATGCATTACTCGAAGAGGCTAAAAAAGAAGCCACACTACCGAGTTACGAATATCTTCCCGTAGATTTAGCTGAGTTGGTGACAGAGTGTGCTGAAACGATGCAAGGTCAATTTCAGAACAAGGAAGTGACGCTGAGTGTAGAGATGGAAGAGCAAATACAGACCATTGGCGATAAAGGGCTGCTGGAAAGGATGCTGCTTAACTTGTTGGAAAACGCGTTACGCCATAGTCCGTCAGGGTCGACCGTCGTTTGTCGAATTAATCTCAGTGATGACAAAACAAGTGCACACTTTACGCTTTCCAACCACATTGCGTCAGAGTCTCACCAAGGTTCATTAGGTATCGGAACGAAAATTGTGCAGTCCATTTTAATGTTGCATCACAGTTACTTAGAAACTGCTATGACAGCGTCACGATTTACCCAACGATTCACACTTCCCGCAGTATGAGAGAAGTGTGAATGAGTCAAGGGTTTGACTCGTTACTCAATTACGCCACAAACAATGCGGGCCCCACCACCACCGAGTTTCGCTGGTTGATCGGAATGGTTATCCCCACCTGCATGTATCATCAGGGCTCGGCCTTTCAAATCGGACAGCTTTAGGCGTGGTGCAACGACGGGTGAAACGGCATTTCCTTCCATATCCGCATACAAGGGAGGAAGATCGCCAAGGTGGTTATCGTCTGTCCACGGATACCCATGTTTTCCGGTATTTTGTGGATCATAATGGCCGCCAGCTGCACCGCCTAAGACGGTTTTTCCGTCTTTTTCTGCACTTTCACAAGATGGGTTTACATGCACGTGAAAGCCATGCAGCCCTGCAGGGATACTGGTCAATTGAGGCGCAAATACAACGCCGTATTGACTTTCTGATAGCTCAACCGTACCAACGCTTTTGTTGGTATTGAGATCAGTCATGGTGATGGATTGAGCGATAGCGGCAGGTGCGATCATTCCAATCAATGTTACGGGTGCAGAAATCCGCAGTAATCCTTTTAACATGGTTTGCCCTTCCATATAACTATTCGGATGGTAGTAAGTTCAATGTGCGAGTGTCGGAAAGAGACACGCGTAGCGTCATGCTCTTCAAACAACTTTTGACGTGAACTGGGGAAAGTTCTAAAGCCAGAACCGTATATTCTGACCCTAATAAAACGTAGCACATCAGACATATTTGACATAAGAATCACCGTGATAAGCGGAGAGTCAACGGCAAACTTGTTCGAAACCATGAAGAAAAACAGATGTGTAGAACTAAAAGAGAATGAACGAATCGGTTTTACTCGAGCGAATAAATTAAATTTTCCCTACTAAATCGCTCTAATTTAACTACTATTTTAATATGAGTTTAGGTGAATATAAATGATAGTTTGGGTGTCTAATATGTCATCATTTTGTTAGAAAAATGGAATAAAGATCACTTAACAACGTTGAAAAAAATTCAAGTTTGGTTTGAATAAGTAATAATGTTTTAGTAACAAATAGTTACGTGTATTTAATTAACAATAAGATGGCTAATTTCGACAAGGAATGAAAAAGATGAGCAACAAGGAATCTACTCAGACTGATCGCAGCCGCCGTAATTTTCTGAAAGGAGCAACGGGTGCCGTTGTTGCTGGTGTGAGTGCATCTGCCTTCTCAGGCCTTGCACAAGCAGGTGAGCAGAAAATTAACTGGGGCAGCCAAGGTCTAGGTAGTAAAAACGATAGACAATTTTGGCGTAAAGTTCAAAAGCAGTTTGTTCTAGACAAAAAAACGACGTACATGAACATTGGCACGACAGGTTCTATGCCTAAGCATGTACTGGAAAACTACGCAGACAATAACAAGCTAGTAGCAACATACCCATGGGATATGCAAGGCAAGTTTGGTTCTTGGCCACAAGTTACCAATATGGCCGCGGAAATTGCTGCGGGCTTTGGTGCAGATGCGGAAGAGATCATTCTTAGTCGTAACACCACTGATGGCTTATGTACAATCATCAACGGACTGGATTTCGAAGAGGGTGACGTTATCCTCACAACGCACCATGAACATGCAGCAGCTCTTTCGCCTCTTCATGTGGCAGCAGAGCGTTTTAAAGCTGAGGTGATTCAAATTCAACTTCCGGTGTTTACTGGTACCGAAGAGGTCTCTGAAGAAGCTTACGTCGACGTGTTCAGTAAGGCGATTGAAGATAATCTTAACGCTGGTAAGAATGTCCGACTGATCGTTTTCTCTCATATCACTTACAAAACAGGTACGGCACTTCCAGCCAAGGCGATTTGTAAACTTGCGAATGAGAACAGCATGCCTACGATGATCGACGGTGCTCACACCATTGGTATGTTAAATCTCGACTTCCATGACATAGACTGTGACTTTTATGCAGGTTCTGGTCATAAATGGCAGTGTGGTGCTGGCGCGACTGGTATTTTATACGTAAGGAAGGGTGATCGTTTAAGCGAGTACTGGGAGCGGGAACTTGAAAACCCACTTTGGTTGATTAACTCATCACTTGCTCATACTGGTATGTCCCAACAGACTCAGTTTCAGTACATTGGTAACGATAACTTCCCAGCGAAACAAGCGTTAACTGACAGTTGTAAAATGTGGGATGAGATTGGCCGAGATCGAATTGAAGAGCGTGTTCTTGGCTTAGGTAGTCTGTGTAAAGAGTTGCTTGCTGAAGCTTTACCACAAGCAAAGATCTTCTCACCAAACGTAGAGGGTTTAACCAGTGGTATCACGACGTTTAACCCACTTGCAGATGAGACGGACGGTGAAGCTCTCACGTTGTTCCGGGATCGCTTGCGCGAGGAGTATGGCTATATCATCCGTACAACGGATTTCAAGTTGAATAAAGATGATTCATACAATACGTATGCGTTGCGTATCTCTACACACTTGTTCCACGATGAGCAAGATGTAGAAGGGTTAGTTCAAGCAATTACAGACTTGTACTACTCATTCTAAGATTGTTATTAATCACGTAAGCGTCCAATTTTGGGCGCTTTGTGAAAAAGGTTAAGCACTATGCCAGTCAAGATACTTAAACGAACCATAGCCGCGATGGGGATAATAACGGCAACCGTTATGTCTTCTTCAGTTTGGTCAAGTGATCTCCACGAGATCCGCGAGCGTGGAGTCCTGCGCCATATCGGTGTTCCTTATGCCAATTTTGTTTCTTATATCGAACAAGGTGAAATGGAAACACTCACCGGGTTTGATGTCGACATAGTGAGAGGATTTGCTCAGTCTTTGGGCGTGCGTTATGAATACGTGCCTGCTCAGTGGAGCAATATGATCGGCAAGCTCATTGGTCAATATGTTCATTACCAAGATAGACGAGCCGTTTTGGGTGAAACAACACCTATTGAAGGCGACTTGATTGCAAATGGTGTGACCATCCTAGACTGGAGAACAGAGGTTGTTGATTTTTCGAAGGACTACTTTCCTTCTGGTGTTTGGTTAGTCTCCAGAACGGATTCGTCGCTGTCTCCAATTAAGCCAACTGGCTCAATTGATGACGACATCAGCATCGTGAAAGATCTCATAGATGGTCGAGAGGTATTAGCCTTGGAACACTCATGCCTTGACCCCAATCTTTATGACTTGTATGACACCGGAGCAAAAGTGATTCTTCCTGATGGTCACCGCCTTCTCAACGAGATGGTGCCAGCAATTATGAGAATGATGCGGAAA
>NZ_CAKLCK010000018.1:0-8482 GCF_921292965.1 Allocatenococcus thiocycli | reverse complement strand
GAGCGCGCGCGACTGATGCTTCGTTATCAACACTTGTTAAAAGAGCATCACGAAGAAATTGCGGTATTGCTTTCTCATGAAACGGGCAAGATTTTAGCTGATGCCAAAGGAGACGTTTGGCGCGGAATTGAAGTGGTTGAGCAAGCGGCGAATATTGCCAGTAACCTAATGGGTGAAACGGTAGAAAATGTCGCGACTGATATCGACAGTTACTCGCTGATTCAACCTTTGGGCGTGTGTTGCGGGATCACCCCGTTTAACTTTCCTGCCATGATCCCGTTATGGATGTTTCCAGTTGCGATTGCCAGCGGTAACACATTCGTTCTCAAGCCTTCAGAGCAGGTGCCTTTGACGTCAATTCGTCTTGCTGAATTGTTTGAAGAAGCGGGCGCTCCAAAGGGCGTATTGCAGATCGTTCACGGACGTAAAGAGCAAGTGGACTTTCTACTCACACATAACGATATTCGCGCGATTTCTTTTGTCGGTTCCGTTCCGGTGGCGCAAGATATTTATACGACAGGGACAAAACACTTTAAGCGAGTGCAGGCATTTGCAGGTGCTAAAAACCACATGGTGATCATGCCAGATGCGAACAAAGATCAGGTGGTGAGTAATTTAGTCGGCTCTTCAGTGGGAGCAGCGGGCCAGCGCTGCATGGCAATTTCAGTGGCGGTGTTTGTCGGTGACTCAAAAGAGTGGATTGAGGACGTAAAACGGGAGATGGAAAACGTACACCCGGGTGCGTGGGACGATGAAGATGCCGCATATGGTCCGCTTATTAGCGAGCAGGCAAAACAGCGCGTATTGGGTTTGATTGAGTTGGGCAAACAACAAGGTGCAGAGTGTGTGCTTGATGGCAGCCAATGCGAAGTAGAGGGGTTTCCTGACGGCAACTGGGTCGGACCGACATTGTTCCGGGGAGTGACGACAGACATGTCGGTGTACACGCAGGAGATCTTTGGTCCTGTCTTAGTGTGTATGGAAGTGGATACGCTGCAAGAAGCCATTGAGTTGGTTAATCGCAACCCGTATGGCAACGGTACGTCAATTTTCACAGCGAATGGCGCGGCGGCACGAAAGTATCAGCACGAAATTATGGTGGGACAAGTCGGCATTAATGTACCGATTCCGGTGCCTTTGCCATTTTTCTCCTTCACGGGTTGGCGTGGCAGTTTTTATGGCGACCTTCATGCTTATGGTAAGCAGGCTGTCCGATTCTACACCGAAACCAAAACCGTCACGTCGCGTTGGTTCGATGATGATATTCCAAGCGGGCCAAACCTCACGATCCACCTGCGCTAAACCGATAGCAAGGAGCTTTTATGGACTTTGAACTCAACGAAGATCAACGTGCATTTTCCGATACAGCGCAGCAGTTTGCCGCTGAGCGTTTGGCTCCCATGGCAGCGGAATGGGATGAAAAACAGATCTTCCCGAAAGAGGTGTTGAGAGAAGCGGGCGAGTTAGGTTTTTTGAGCCTTTACACACCGGAAGAGCAAGGCGGATTGGGCCTGAGCCGTTTAGACTCGTCGATCATTTTTGAACAATTATCCATGGGCTGTACTTCGACAACGGCGTTTATGACCATCCACAATATGGTGAGTTGGATGATAGCTAGTTTTGCCAGTGACGTGGTTAAAGCGCAGTTTTGTCCCAAATTAGTGACGGGGGAGTGGCTAGGATCTTATTGTTTAACAGAGCCAAATGCGGGGTCTGATGCGGCTTCACTGGCCACTTCCGCCACGAAAAAAGGCAATCAATACATTCTTAATGGCAGCAAAACATTTATTTCTGGAGCTGGCGATACTGATGTGTTGATCGTTATGGCCCGAACCGGAGAGCAAGGAGCGAAAGGTGTTTCCGCTTTTGTGGTTGAGGCAAATGCGAAAGGCATCAGCTATGGGCGTAAAGAGCCGAAAATGGGGTGGAACAGTCAACCGACTCGTGCCGTCACATTCGAAAACGTCACCGTACCAGTCACACATTTATTGGGTGAAGAAGGACAAGGCTTCGTCTTTGCGATGAAAGGGTTAGACGGCGGGCGAATTAATATCGCAACCTGCTCAGTCGGGACGGCGCAACAGGCTCTTAACCACGCGACTCAGTATATGCAGGAACGTAAACAGTTCGGCAAAGCGTTAGCGCAATTTCAGGCGCTGCAGTTTAAATTAGCGGACATGGCAACAGAGCTGGTTGCAGCAAGACAACTGGTTCGTTACGCCGCAAGTAAACTCGATAACGGTGACCCAAACGCAACCACCTATTGTGCCATGGCAAAACGTTTTGCAACGGATGTCGGGTTTCAAGTCTGTGACCAAGCCTTACAGCTTTACGGTGGTTACGGCTACATCAAAGAATACCCGATGGAACGTTATTTCCGCGACGTTCGTGTGCATCAGATCCTTGAAGGTACCAACGAGATCATGCGTTTGATCATCGCACGCCGTCTGTTGTCAGCAGAATCATCATTACTGTAAATCTGCATTCGAACAATTTCATCAGGAAAGGATTCGAACTATGTCATCACCTCAAGACGCTATTCAACACACTATTAATGATCATATCGCTGTGATTACGATGAACAACCCGCCGGCAAATACCTGGACGGCGGACAGTCTCAACGCGTTAAAAACCCTCGTCCTTGAGCTGAACCAAAATAAAGACGTGTATGCGCTCGTCATAACAGGGAATGGAGAGAAGTTTTTTTCAGCAGGCGCAGACCTCAAACTTTTTGCTGACGGAGACAAAGCGGTGGCACTCGGTATGGCTCGAGCATTTGGGGAAGCGTTTGAAACCCTCGCCGATTTTCGTGGGGTTTCCATTGCCGCAATAAACGGCTATGCCATGGGCGGAGGATTAGAAGTCGCGTTGGCATGTGATCTCCGAGTAGTGGAAGAACAAGCGGTGCTGGCATTACCAGAAGCAAAAGTGGGTCTGCTGCCATGTGCAGGTGGAACGCAGAACCTCACGGCTTTAGTTGGTGAAGGCTGGGCTAAGCGTATGATTCTTTGTGGTGAACAACTCAGCGCAACTCAAGCAAACGAACTAGGCTTAGCAGAGGAGCTTGTGCCAAAAGGCGAAGCACTAACCAAAGCGATGGCGTTGGCATTGTCGGTGGCAAATCAGTCGCCATCCTCTGTGGCGGCATGCAAATTACTGATTCAAAACATGCGCTCAGCACCATTAAAGCATGGACTTATCAAAGAGCGAGAGCTGTTTCTTAACCTCTTTGATACCGAAGATCAAACGGAAGGTGTACGTGCCTTTCTTGAGAAACGCGAGCCTAAATGGAAAAACCAATAGGAGGCCAAATGGCAGGAAAGGTAACGATCACTGAATTGGAGTGTGCAGACGCTATTCATCGAATTGGCGTTGCGACTTTAGACAATGTCTCATCATTAAATGCGCTTACTTACGACATGTTAGTTCAACTCCATGATCAGTTGCTGAAATGGAAAGATGACCCTCATTTGGTGTGTGTGGTTCTTAGCGGTGCCGGAGAAAAAGCATTTTGTGCGGGTGGTGATGTCAGGGCTATTTATCATGTCATGCATGACGAAGGAAAAGATACCACAGCCGAGTTTTGTACCCGCTACTTTACGTTGGAGTATGAGTGCGACTACCTCATCCATACCTATAACAAACCCGTTATTGCTTGGGGCGAAGGCATTGTGATGGGCGGAGGCATGGGGCTTTTTATGGGAGCAAGCCACAGAGTGGTCACACCTACATCGCGTCTTTCCATGCCGGAAATTAGTATCGGGCTTTACCCCGATGTGGGAGGGACTTGGTTCTTAAGTCAAATTGACCCTGAGGTTGGCTTATTTCTTGGATTGACCGGTGCGTTAGTAAATTCGAGTGACGCTGTCACAATTGGCTTTGCGGATTGGCTGTTATTAGAAGAGCATTATCCAACTTTATTGCAAGAGCTTCAGAGCTTGCCGTGGGGGAGCAATAACACGAAAGAATTGGTGAATGCGCTGTTAGCTCTGATGGAAGAAAGTGTCATAGACAGCAAACCAACCACGCAAATTTGCCCATGTCTGGAGCAAATCAAGCAAGCATGCAAAGGTTTTGATCTCAACCTTATTGCCCAGCGAGTGATGGCCATGGATAACATTAATCCGTGGCTAGAAAATGCAAAACAAACATTCGCCGCTGGTAGTCCTATCACAGCGCATATTTGCTTCAGGCAAGTCAAAGAGTTTCATAGTTTACCACTGGCAGACTGCTTCCGATTAGAACTCACACTCTCTGTCCGTTGTGCTTTATTAGGTGAGTTTAAAGAAGGTGTGCGCGCCAGGCTGATTGATCGCGATGGCGAACCAAATTGGATGTTTAACAGTGTTACTGAAGTTGATGAGGATCTCGTTGATACGCTCTTTACCTCGTTGTGGGCAAAAGATGAACATCCTCTGGCAGAGTTAGGGTCTGTTGAGCGACTAAACGAAAGCTAAACAGACCGTACAAACGAAGGAGATTTATCATGAGTACCATTGCATTCATAGGTTTAGGCAATATGGGCAGCCCAATGGCGCAGAACCTGTTAGCGTCGGGGTTCAATGTACAAGTGTTTGATTTAGACACCGAAGCCGCCAGAAAGTTAGAACCATTTGGCGCTATCGTGGCGAGTTCCTTGCCGGAAGTGGTGGATGGTGCAGGTACGGTGATTACGATGTTACCTGCTGCATCACACGTCAGAAGTGTTTACCTTGGCGACTTACACGGTGGGGTTGGGGTTCTGAACCTCGTGGCACCAAATACCTTACTCATCGATTGTTCTACCATTGATCCAGATTCGTCACGATTGGTTGCGAACGAAGCGGGAAATAAGCAGCTATTGTTCGTGGATTCACCTGTATCAGGGGGGGTAACTGGAGCAAAAGCGGCGACCTTGACGTTTATCGTTGGGGGCTCAGATCAAGCTTTCTCAAAAGCCAACGCTATTTTGCAATACATGGGCAGAAATGTGTTCCATGCAGGCAAAGCCGGCGATGGTCAGATGGCGAAAATCTGTAACAACTTGATGCTCGGTATTTTAATGTCCGGAACGTGTGAAGCGCTCAATCTCGGCATTGATCATGGTCTCGATCCTAAGGTTCTCTCGAGTATCATGCTGCAAAGCTCAGGACGCAACTGGGCATTAGAGCTTTATAACCCTTGTCCTGGAGTGATGGAAAGTGCGCCGGCAAGTCATCAGTATCAACCGGGCTTTATGAGCAAATTGATGCTGAAAGATTTGGGCTTAGGGTTGGATGCCGCTTTACAAACGCATTCTTCTGTTCCTATGGGGTCGCTTGCTCGTAATTTGTATGCGTTCCATAACTCAAGCGGATATGGGGAGCTCGATTTCTCAAGTTTGTTTGAGCTCTATAAAAATCAAAAATGAGTGTAATTAATGAATGTGAGAGATTTATTTTCTCGCTCGTTCTTCGCGGTAGGGAATGACGATGTTCGATAACCGATTACTATTCATGTTACTCGTCATTCCGGCAAAGCCCTAACGGACATATTACCGATAGAGGCTTTTTGTATTTGTGACATTGTCACGACGCTTCTCGGAAAAGTTACAAAACGTTGGAGTATCGTAATGGATTTAAGAAACAGTGTTATCGCTATTACTGGCGCGGGGCAGGGGCTCGGACAGATGACGGCGATTGTTCTTGCCCGTGCGGGCGCTGACTTGGCTCTGCTTGATATCAATGAAGCTGGATTGCGAGACACTCAACAGCAATGCCAGATGTTGAGTGCTAAGGCGCTCACTTACCAATTAGATGTCACCAATGAACAGGAAGTTGAGCAGACGTTTAGTGACATTATTCAAGATTTTGGTCGGCTTAACGGGCTCGTTAACAATGCAGGTGTATTAAAAGATGGTTTGTTGGTCAAAATGAAAGAGGGTGCTATCTCCAAGATGCCATTGGAACAGTTCAATCTAGTCATGAATGTAAACGTAACTGGTACTTTCCTTTGTGGTCGAGAGGCTGCAGTGAAAATGATAGAAACTGAATCTAGTGGTGTGATCATCAATATTTCAAGTGTTGCGCGTGCGGGAAACATAGGTCAAACCAATTATTCTGCTTCCAAAGCGGCGGTCGCAACCATGGCCACCACCTGGTCACGCGAGTTAGCCAAATATGGTATCCGTGCGGCGGCAATTGCGCCGGGTGTCGTACACACCCCTATGGCTGGGAATATGAAACCGGAAGTAATAGAACGTCTGGAAAAAATGATTCCAGTCGGAAGAATGGCAAAGGCGGAAGAAATCGCACAGTCAGTGAAGTATATCTTTGAAAATGAGTACTTTACAGGGAGAGTGTTAGAAATCGATGGTGGTCTGAGGATGTAACCCAACGAATAAAGTTTAGGGTTATAACTGACTAATTTTAAAAGATATTTCTTTTAGGTTTTGAGTGTTGCTGGGCATGTGACCAATGATTCATAAATCAACCAAATGCTATATGTATTAGATAATCTTTTGATAAATACCATGTAAAAAATGTGTGAAATCATTAAATTGATCTGTGTCACATTTTGTGTCCTAGGTTTTTAGTGATTATGATGTCAGTTTTGAGTGATTAACTCGTCAATAGCCAACGTTTATTATTTCCATTTAAGCTACAGCCCTTCAGGCATAAAGGCTTCTAATTCTTATTTAAGCTGCTTCGCTGAGAATTCCCTTTCTTTACTTTCTGTTGATAAATGAAATGTTAGTTTCCAGATATGGCTCGTGAGCTTTAACTGCGAAGTCCTCATAATGCGGCCGAATGTAACATTGTATTTCAAAGTGTAACAATAAACTCACACTAGTTGTGGGGTTTTAATTGCGTTTTGACGTCCAATGTCGCATACGCTCAACACATAAACATTCTAATGACTATAACAACTGGTTCTGGGCATTTGCTTAGAAACCAGACAACCATCGAGAAAGTTAATGGAAGCCTCAAGATACACACGCATCTTATCGAGAGGGAGTCTGGCGTCCGTCATACTTTTGCTCTCAGGATGTAATTCTGCTTTGCTTGACCCCAAAGGTGCTATTGGTGTCCAGGAAAAAGAGCTGATCATCACTGCTCTTTTGCTGATGTTGATCGTCGTGATCCCCGTGATTCTTATGACGATTTACTTCGCCTATCGATACCGCGCAAGTAACACTCATGAAGAGTACGCCCCTGAGTGGTCGCACTCGACCAAAATCGAAGTGGTGGTATGGACTATTCCAATCATCATTATTGCGATTCTAGCCGCTATCACATGGCGTTCTACTCACGAACTGGAGCCATCTAAGCCTCTGGAAAGTGACGTAAAACCGATAACGATAGAAGTCGTTGCGCTAGATTGGAAATGGCTGTTCATCTACCCGGAAGAAAATATCGCGACGGTTAACTACGTAGCGTTTCCAAAAGATGTGCCAGTTCAGTTCAAATTGACGTCCGACAACATCATGAACGCGTTCTTCATTCCTCGTTTAGGTAGTCAGATTTACGCCATGCCAGGCATGGTAACCAAGCTAAATTTGATTGCTAACCACGAAGGTGACTTCAAGGGCTTTGCGTCGAACTTCAGTGGGGAAGGCTTCTCACAAATGAAGTTCACTGCGTCAGCTATGCCTGATCGCGCTGCATTCCTGAATTGGGTGCAGAAAGTTAAAGCGAGTCCAGACCGCATCGAAGACTGGGTACAGTACAGCACGCTAGCTGAACCTAGTATCGCTGAGCCGGTGACCTTGTTCTCAAGTGTACCTCCGTTCCTGTTCAGCAACGTCGTGACTCAGCATCCTGGTTCTATGAACTGTTTGCCTGAAAACCAAGGATAATCGCAATGTTTGGAAGATTAACTCTGGATTCAATTCCATTCCATGAACCTATTATCGTCATCACCCTAGCGGTAGTGGCTTTAGTCGGTTTAGCCGTGGTTTACGCGGTGACTAAAGCTGGAAAGTGGCAGTATTTGTGGAATGAATGGTTTACTTCGGTAGACCACAAAAAACTAGGCTTTATGTACATCGCGGTTGCGATGGTAATGCTTATTCGTGGTTTCGCTGACGCGGTAATGATGCGTAGTCAGCAGCTACTTTCGTCTGCGGGTGAGGCGGGTTACCTGCCACCAGAACACTATGACCAAATTTTTACGGCCCACGGCGTGATCATGATTTTCTTCGTCGCAATGCCATTGGTTATTGGTCTGATGAACATCATCGTTCCGCTGCAAATTGGCGCACGTGACGTGGCTTTCCCGTACCTAAATAACCTAAGCTTCTGGCTGTTTATCGTTGGTGTTATCCTGACGAACATGTCGCTAGGTCTTGGAGAGTTTGGCCGTACTGGTTGGTTGGCTTATCCGCCATTATCAGGTATCGAAGCAAGTCCTGGAGTCGGCGTTGATTACTGGATTTGGGCGCTGCAAATTTCAGGTGTTGGTACAACGCTAACAGGTGTGAACTTCTTCGCGACGATCCTGCGCATGCGTACGCCTTCAATGC
>NZ_CAKLCK010000017.1:0-24995 GCF_921292965.1 Allocatenococcus thiocycli | reverse complement strand
CGCTATCTGCCACGTTTCGTCTTCCATACCAAATCCGTTTTCAACGCCTGCGGGAACGATAACCAGAGAACCTGGTTCTAGTTCATAGCGGCATTCTTTGCTTTCTAGCCAACCTTTTCCTCGCACGGTATAGAGCAGCATGTGCTTTTTTTGGTTTTTCCTATACACCGAAAAGAAATCTCTGCATGTTGCGATGCCGCATTGCACGATGCCTCTTTCTTCTAATGCTAAAACACGCGTGTGGTCGATCATCTCCTGATATGTTTTTTCGGAAATGGCGTAACACTCTTGTTTTTCTTCCATATTTCGATGTCTCACACTGTATTTATTGCGTCTTGGCAACATCAGATTTAACGGCTCAAACGAATTGAGAGTTTTGCAAAAGATTTGGATGCCTTTGAAAAATACAACGCGAAATCATGGGGATAAACTACTCGCATTATTCTTAATGGAGAAATGCGATGCTCTTAACAAGTGAGTACATCAACAAAGCATTTTGGAAGCGGCTTATTTCAATCGCCCTCCCTGTTTCGCTTCAATCCACGCTATTTGCGTTATTAGGCGTTGTCGATATTTTTATGGTGAGTCAATTAGGTGAATCCGCGACTGCGGCTGTCGGTGTCGGCAACCGTATCTTTTTCTTCAACCTTGCAGTGCTACTAGGACTTTGTGGTGCGGTAACGGTGTTGTCTTCCCAGTACTATGGGTCGGGTAACATTGACGGAATACGCAGGACTCTGGCTCAATCTTGGTTTATTTCAATCGTTGTTACTGTCCCGTTTATTATCATTTATCTGGTTTTTGATCATGAAATCGTTTCGTTCATGTCCGAGGATGCCGAGTACGTTAACTATGCTCGCGACTACTTGGTGGTTACCGGAATAAGCCTTATTGGTACTGCGATTCTCGTTCCTATAGAGTCTGTGCTGCGTTCAGTTGGTCAAGCAAAACTAGCGACACATGTAAGTATTCTGGCCATCATCGTCAATATTATTCTTAACGCGGTATTGATTTTTGGTTTGTTGGGATTCCCTCAGTGGGGAGTGTTTGGAGCTGCAGTAGGGACGCTTATCTCCCGCTTTTTTCAAGCAGCAGTTATGGTGTATTTCTTTCGAAAACGATACTCTCACTACCTACCAACAAAGTTCGATTGGGCTCAAGGTGCGCTTAAGCCTTATCGCAAGAAGTATTTCAAAATATCACTGCCTATGCTCGTCCATGATTCATTATGGACTGGTGGTCTGATTGTCTACAGCGTCTTGTATGGTCAACTTGGGGTGTCGGAGTTGGCGATTATCTCATTCCTATCGCCAATAGAAGGCGTATTGATATCCGCGTTTATGGGATTTGCTGTCGCCGCATCGGTTCTCCTGGGCAACGATATCGGGTCAAGACAATTTGACAGAGTTGAAAAAACCGCGTGGTGGTATGTTTTAACCAGCTCAGGGTTAGCGATAATCTTGTTTATGTTAGTGTGGATGTGTTCGCCGTGGATATACGGGCTATTGGAATTTACTCCACTTTCCAACAAAGAAATGGCGCTTAACGTCTGCCTTGTTATGGCACTAGGAATGATTTTTCGCGTGTTCAATATGGTGGGAATTGGTGGCGTTCTTAAAAGCGGCGCCGATATTAGGTACAGTATTTTTATCGACACCTTTGGACAGTGGGCAATTGGTATCCCTCTTACCTATTACACAGGCATGGTTTTAGGATTGCCTCTACATTACGTGCTGATGTCACTGATTGTCGAAGAACTTGTGAAAGGTTTACTGACGACTCATCGTATTCAGTCTAAGCGCTGGATAAACAACATGGCTGATGACGAGGATATGGTGACCGCGTAACCAAAGGTTTCAACAGCCAACAAAGAACTCACCCAAAAGGCACATTTTCAACTCATGAATGTGCCTTTTCTATTTTCCAGCCAGTTTGTCTCTTATTTAAGCGTGATCAAAATGGTGTATGACTTGATTGGAGCTGCCGCGCCATTCCAAATTCAAATCTTTTTTATCTTGCTCAAACTTACCATCGATAAGCACATCGATGTATTGGGTTACTTCTCTTTGTGCATCGTCAAGCTCAGCTAAAGTGTAACCTGTCCAAACCCAGATATCTTTACCCGCACACTCTTCTCTTACCCGCTTAACCAATTTTAGGATGTACGGTACATTTTCCGGATGGAGCGGATCTCCCCCCGACAACGATAAACCCCGGCGTTTAATTCGCGTGTCATTTAGATCAGCAATGATTTTGTCTTCAAGTTCTTGAGTAAATACATGCCCAGAATCCACACGCCAGGTCGATTGATTATAACAACCGCGACACTGGTGAATACAACCAGAAACAAACAGCGTACAGCGCGTACCCGGTCCATTTACAACATCAATTGGATAGTATTGGTGGTAATTCATTGTCGTGTCTCATTAGGTTTGTGAAAACAGAAAATCAACCCGAAACAGGTTGATTTTCTGTATGCAGTTTCAGTTACTGATTAAAGGTGTTTTACTCGGCGCTTCACTTCTTCCTGTTTACCGAAGTTAAACGGACGTGCATCAGGGCTACCAAGGTAACCGCATACACGGCGTGTTACCGATACTTTAGTTGAATCATGGTTGCCACAGCTTGGGCAGGTAAAACCTTTGCTGGTACATTCAAATTCACCAGTGTAACTACACTCGTAACATTCATCGATAGGCGTATTAGTGCCGTAGTAAGGTACTCTGGTATAGCTGTAATCCCATACGTTTTCTAACGCTTCAACGTTGCGCTGCATGTTCGGGAATTCACCATAACAGATAAAACCACCGCTAGAGATTTCTGGGTATGGCATTTCAAAGTCAATCTTGTCGTATGGGTTCACCTTCTTCTCTACATCTAAGTGGAAGCTGTTGGTGTAGTAACCTTTATCTGTTACCCCTTCGATCACACCGAACTCTTTAGTGTCAATACGACAGAAACGGCTACATAAGTTTTCACTCGGTGTCGCGTATAGACTGAAACCATAGCCTGTTTCGTCTGCCCACTGATTCACTGCGTCTTTTAGGTGTTTGATCACCTCAACCGCTTTTTCACGTAAGACCGCATCGTCGTACACGTGCGCTTCGTTGCCAAACAGTGCGTTAATCGTTTCATGCACACCGATATAGCCCAGAGAAATTGACGCACGACCATGTTTGAAGATCTCGGCAATAGAGTCATCCGCTTTCAGACGAACACCACATGCTCCTTCCATATAAAGGATTGGTGCTACGCGTGCTTTGACGTTTTCCAGGCGCGTAATGCGAGTTTCTAACGCTCTGCGCGCTAGACGAAGGCGATCATCAAGTAGCTCGTAGAACTTTTTCTCGCTTCCTTTGGCACGAATGGCAATACGAGGCAGGTTCAAGCTCACAACACCAAGGTTGTTACGACCTTCATGGATTAGCTCGCCGTCTTCTTCATAAGTACCCAAGAAACTTCTGCAACCCATCGGCGTTTTAAATGACCCCGTCACTTCAACCACTTTGTCGTAGTTCAGAATATCTGGATACATACGTTTAGAGGCACACTCAAGCGCAAGTTGTTTAATGTCGTAGTTTGGATCTTCAGCTTTGTGGTTCAGACCGTCTTTAATGCCGAATACCAGTTTTGGGAACACGGCCGTTTTGCGATTTTTGCCAAGCCCCGCAATGCGGTTTTTTAGAATCGATTTCTGGATCAAACGAGATGCCCAGCTTGTACCTAAACCGAAACCAAACGTAACGAATGGCGTTTGCCCATTTGCGGTATGTAACGTGTTTACTTCGTACTCAAGCGATTGGAAAGCGTCGTAACACTCTTTCTCTGTACGCGCTTTTGCAAACTCTTCCGGCTCAGCAATGTCCCACTCTTTGGCAATCTTTAGATGCTTCTCGTAACTTGTCATTACGTAAGGGGCCAATACTTCATCGATACGGTTGATCGTTGTGCCGCCGTAAATATGGCTCGCAACTTGTGCAATGATCTGCGCCGTGACTGCGGTTGCTGTGGATATCGATTTCGGCGTATCAATTTCGGCATTACCCATTTTGAAGCCGTGTGTCAGCATACCTTTTAGGTCAATCAGCATACAGTTAAACATCGGGAAAAATGGTGCGTAATCTAAATCGTGGTAATGAATGTCACCCACTTCATGCGCTTGTACGACATCGCGAGGAAGAATGTGAGTTTTCGCGTAGTGTTTCGCAACGATACCAGCCAGCAAGTCACGTTGAGTCGGGATAACTTTGCCGTCTTTGTTCGCGTTTTCATTGATAAGGTCTAGATTGCTTTCTTCAATCAGACCTTCAATCTCACGAGTTAGGAAACTTTGTTTCTCACGAGCAATATCGCGATCATGGCGGTACTCGATGTAAGAACGTGCCAGAGACTTATAAGGACCTTGCATGAGTTCATTTTCAACCAGATCCTGAATCTCATGGATGTGAACTTCATCGTGATCTTTGAGCTGTAACTCGACAGCAAGAGCAACATTGAGAGCATAAATGGCGACATCTTTATCTTTGTTTTCCGCCGCGGCTTCGACTGCTGCTTGAATACGGTCCCTGTTGAACGGAGCTCTTGAGCCGTCACGCTTGATTACGATTGGTTTCACTTTCTTCTCCTTACCCCAGCATACTCACAGAGTTATCCACAAACACACTATATGGGGTGATTTATTATTCTTTAGCCACAATATATTGTGGCGTATTTAACGAGAAGCACCAGTCGAAAACATTGATTTTGATCAACAAAAACTGGGTAGCGGATAAGAAGAAATCGATCTTATTGCTGATGCCCTTTATTAAAAAGAAATCAATGAAAATTGCAAAATTGGTACGTAATACACTTGCTTTTTTTAGAGGTCTTATAGGATAAAGGTTACAAAGGGACACGCACTAAAACGGGAGTGAAATAAGCCAATATGCGATCACTTTTTGCTACAGCCATGTTAGTTTTTTGTTCCGCCTCATTTGCTCAAAATTCAATCAATCTAACCAGTTGGAATATTGAATGGCTAGCAATGAACGGTGGAAAAGTATCAAGAACCGAGAACGATTTTGCCAAACTCAATCAATATGTGGGTAACTCGCAACCTGATGTATTGGCATTTCAAGAAGTCGATAGTGAAGCCGCGATTAGGAAAGTCGTGGGAAATGGCTACGATATTTACTTTTCGGATAGAGCTCGGTCCGGCAATAAACATTTGCAGTTCTCAGACACAAACCAGTACACAGGGTTTGCCGTGCGTAAAGGAATCCCGGTATCAGATCCCTCCGATTTTTCAATCACTCGAGGCAATAGCAAGTTACGCTTTGCGAGCTATATTGTTCTAAATCCGAATAAGCGTGATGAAATTCACCTGCTTTCAGTTCACCTAAAGGCGGGATGCAGTGGCGCTTACAAAAACAGTCGCGAATGCAAGACGCTCAAGCAGCAAGGCGAAGCTCTGGCAAAGTGGATAGCGGCGCGTGAAAAGAGCCAAGAAAAGTACGCCATTTTAGGTGATTTTAACCACAACTTGGCTTATCAAGGTGACTGGTTGTGGTCGACAATGACTTCAAATACCAACGCTAAATTAGTCACAAAAGATACTCAAGCAGAATGTAAGGTGCGTTCGAATCGTAACCCTAATAAAACGCATCAGTTCCGTTCTATCATTGACCATATCATTGTCAGCGATAGTCTAGGATCGCAACCAGCCAAACAGGTGATATTTAAGTCTCAAGATGTTCTGGATTACCATCTAAGTGACCATTGTCCAATCAGTACGCAAGTGCGACTCTCTGCAAATTAGTCAGCTAAAAAAACGCCCAGCAAAAATGCTGGGCGTTTTAGTTACAACAAAAATTAAAGCTGTCTCGGATTGAGAATGACGACATCGCCTTGCTTCAATCCTGTCCTTACTCTGTCCAACTCGCCCAACTGAATTAAACGCGTTTCGACTTCACCACCGTCTTGCAACACCTTGACATAATCCAACTGGCCAACTTGATACACGGCGTCTTTCGGTATTCTTAGAACCACGTCGTCCGTTAAGGTCAGCGCAACCTTTGCAAAGGTACCTGGGTACACAGAGGTCGGAGATTCAAATTGCAATTTGACTGTGTAACTACGTGAGTTCGCATCGGCAGACGGTGTCACTTCTTTGATCGTCGCCGAAGCCGTCACATCATAAGAAGGAAATACGGCCTCAACCTGCTTATCGTAGTTCACGTAAGGCATGACTGACTCGGCAAAGTTAACTTCTATTTCGAGCGAGTCAGGATTGTACATCGAGAGCAAAAGTGACCCGGGTGTAGCGGTATCCCCTTTATTGATCGGCTTCTGCGTTATCAAACCGTCGAATGGCGCAGTAATAATACTGTACCCGAAGGTCGTCTCGGCTTCGGAGACGGCAGCCTGAGAGCGGTTGAAGTTGGCTTGTGCGGTTTGCAATGTACTTTCTGCCTGGTCGTATTGCGACTGTGGTATCAGTTTTCTGTTTAACAGCGTCCTAACGCGTGAGAACTCTTTGCGAGCGGCATTAAGCTGCGCTTGTGCAGAGGACAACGCCTGCTCACTCTGACGAACTCGTGCGTCTAAGTCGTCACTTTCTAAGCGCGCTAATACGTCTCCCTGTTTAACTCTGTCACCTACTTTAACCAATACTTCAACAACCGAAGCGGTCAATCGAGCGGCAATATCAGCTTGCTGATCTGCGACAACGACGCCCGGGAACTCGCGAACAACTGGTTCGCTGGTCAGTATCATCTCATGCGTTTGTACAGAATTAACATCAATCACGTTGGTTTTCGCAGAATGCTCAGTGGGTAACTTTTCGGAGAAAAAGCCAGCCATATAAAGAAAAAGAAGCGCGAGCAAGATAATTAAAATAATGCTCAGCAATTTGTTATCTAATTTCATTGTTCTTCCTCCATCTGAGGCAATCCGTGTCCTTTTGTATTCTGGTATGCGAGGTTATATACCACCGGAACCACAAGCAAAGTAAACACTGTTGAGGCCGTAATCCCGAATATGATTGCCCAGGCGAGGCCATTGAAAATCGGGTCGAGCGTAATAACGATGTTACCCAATAACGTGGTGCCTGCCGTTAACAGTATCGGTCTCATACGAACCACACCAGATTCGATTAGTGCGTCGTGCAAACTGCTGCCAGATTCGAGAGATTGCTGAATAAACTCAATAAGCACTAATGAATTCCGTACAACAATACCGGCTAGTGCGATCATCCCAATCATCGCCGTGGCTGTAAATAACGCAGGATTCGGGTAGTTGCCAATGTCATTGCTTAAGACATTTAATATCCAGAATCCCGGCATAATACCGATAACCGTCAATGGAATGGCGAGCATGATGATCCCAGAAACCGCTGGTAGACCAGTCTGAATCAACATAACCACGAATACGCCCAGTAACGCTGCACCATAAGCAATGCCAAGGTCGCGGAATACATCAACCGTAATCTTCCATTCACCTTCACCACTCCATACGACATTAATGTTCTCCGGAACGCTCCAGGCAACACCAGCACCGTTGTTTAAGTATGTGCGTTCCTGCCAATTAACATGTGCATCACTGGCATGATCAGTATCTTGATCCGCGATTACGTCTGCGATGATCTCACCAGGCACACGCCCGACGACTTCGGCATACACATAAACAACAGGATTAAGGTTTTTATGGAATATCGGTTTATCCGCTGGACGTTTAACAAATTGACCAATTTCTGAGAGCTGAACAACGGGTTGCGGAGCATCCACCACCGCGCCGCCCATTTCCACTTTTGCGATCCCAGGTCTTCCACGAACATACAGTTGTTCTAATCGGTTTAAATCGTCTCTGTCTTCACGACGAAGTTGAACTTCAATCGGCAAAGGATTTAATTCCCGACCATCAGCAATGTGACCAAGAGTTTTAGCATTCGCCGCCGTAATTAGCGTGTTATTCACCTCAGCGACAGACACACCGGATAGCGCAGCTTTCTCCTGATCGACCACAAACTGCCACGTTTCTAAGTCACCCTGAACGCTCGTATCTACCTCTGATACTAACTGCTCTTTACGTAGGCGATTCGCTACTTTCTCAGCTTGAACCATCAACTCCTCATAAGAGGTGGTTTCGTCGCCATAAACTTCAGCCGTAATAGTCGCGATAACCGGAGGACCTGGCGGTACCTCTACTAATTGAATGTCTGCGTTAAAGCGTTTAGCTATTTGTTCTAAATCACTTCGCAGACGAGTAACAACTTCATGTGACTGCATAGAACGATGTTTTTTCGGCGCTAATACAATGCGCAGTTCACCTTGGTATGGCTCGCTGCGCATAAAGTAATGGCGAACCATGCCGTTAAAATCCATTGGTGAAGCCGTCCCTGCAAAACCAGACACGCTGGTCACTTCAGGCACCGTCATCAGATAGTCAGAAAAACTGGATAGCGCATTGGAAGTATCTACAAAACTTGACGTTTCTGGCATGTTTAACACTAGCTGGAATTCGTTTTTGTTGTCGTATGGAAGCAGTTTGAGTGGCACCAAACGTAATGCAGGCAACAACGCGGCGAGTGCAAACAAAAATGCAACTAATCCAAGGAAAGCCCAGGCTTTTTTACGGCTTTCCAATAGCGGTATTAATACTCCACGGTATAAACGATACATGGTCGACGATTGGATATCGTAATGACCGCTGTCCTGAGCGCCAGTAAGTATTTTCTTCGCAAGCCAAGGCGTGATCATAAACGCCACAACCGTACTGAACATCACACTGATTGGTACGTTGAAGGCAAGCGGCGCCATGTACGGCCCCATCATTCCTGTGATAAAAAACATTGGCGTGAACACAATAACAATCGCCACGGTAGACATTAATAGCGCGCTACGAATTTCAGCCATGGCCAGAACAATTGCTTTAGTGCGGGTTAAATCCTTACGCTTTAAGTAACGCTCAATGTTATCGATACTGGCGATAGGATCATCAACGATCAAACCGAGCGCTAAGATCAATGCAAACAGTGTTACCCGGTTGATGGAGTAACCAAAAAGTAAGTCCATCCCCAGCGCGGCACCATAACTGATCGGAATTGCGATCCCAACAACCAGTGCACTTCGCCAATCTAGGAATAAGCCAACGAATACCACAACGGTTAAAATTGATATACCAAGGCTGGAAACCAAGTTGTTCACTTTTGCGTTTGCGGTTTCACCGTAGTCGCGAATGATGGCGACCTGAACTTGAGGTGGGAACTGATCAGATTCAAGCTGAGCTAATTTATCATTTACTGCTTGAGCGACGTGAACCGCATTAGAACCTTTTTGCTTAGCGACCGAGATAAAGACAGCAGGTAGCGCTTGGCCGCTATTTTTATCTCTATACCAGGTATCGGATGTGGCCTCTCCCGGACCATCATAAATTCTCGCCACGTCTTTTAAGTAAACAGGCTTGCCATTTAGCACCGCGATGACGAGATTCCCAACGTCCTTTGAGCTGGTAAGAAATTGTCCGGATTCTAAAGTGAAATTGCGGCCATTAACCCGAATATTTTCACCCTGCGTTTTCGCATTGCTGTATTGGATTGCTTGCTCAAGATCGTCAATAGTGACTTTAAAATTCGCCATTGCGACGGTATCAAGTTCAATCTGAACTTTTCTAGGTTCTCCGCCAATAACCTCGACTTTATTGGTCGCATCAAGTGATTTGATGCCCAAAGTCGCTTGATCCGCGATTCTTCTTAATTGATGACGATCGAGCGTCGAAGGGTCCGTCGAATAAAGCGCTGCAACGACGATAGGCACGTCATCGATTTCGACTGGCTTGACTAACCAACTGGCTACAGATGATGGGACTTTATCTTGATTGGAGTAAAGTTTGTTGTAGAGCTTAACTAACGCGTCTTCGCGATTTTCACCCACATAAAAGCGGACAATGACTTGCGCGGCCCCTTCCATCGACGAGGAATAAACGTATTCCACACCATCGATCTGGCTGACAAGTTTCTCTAACGGTTCGGTGATTTGATTTTCGACTTGTGAAGCACTCAAGCCCGGCGCGGATACCAAAACATCGGCCATGGGTACCACTATCTGAGGATCTTCTTCTTTTGGCGTGAGCCACAACGCCGCCGCACCGACCATAAAGGCCAGTAGGATCATGATCGGAGGGAAAAAGCTGTTCATTACTGACTGAACAAAGCTTCGCTCTTTATTTCCGGGCATCCTTTTCCCTCCAATTTAGATTACATAATTTATGCTTTGGCTGTTTTCATCTTCTCTTCGCGAGCATTGATGACCAATTTCGCAAACATTGAGCCTGCCAGCATCGCAACAAAAAACAAAATAATACTGACGTTACCTAATGCCAAACTCGCCACGGCAGGACCAGGACAAATGCCAGCCAATCCCCAGCCTAGGCCGAAAATCGCAGCTCCAGACAACAATCGAGCATCGATCTTTGTGTTTGTCGGGGTACACATTTCTGCACCACTAACTGATTGTTTTCTCGGCTTGATAAGTAAAAAATAGCTTGGCATAAACACTGCCAGTGCGCCGCCCATCACAAAAGCTAAACTTGGATCCCAGTTTCCTGAAATATCTAAAAATCCAACAACTTTCGCGGGATCGATCATCCCAGAAACAGCCATACCCATACCAAATAAAACACCGCTTACCAGCGCAGTAATTAGAAAAATAGTGTTGTTCATGGAATCTCTCTTAAACTAGGTGAAGTCGAACAAAAACGGTCAATCCGGCAACAGCCATAAATACGCATGTTGCAACGATAGAGCGCTTAGACAAACGTCCAATGCCACAAATGCCATGACCGCTGGTACATCCGTTACCTAGTCTGGTTCCAATACCAACAAGTAAACCCGCCGCTAATACCAAACCCATTGAAAGATTTGCTGTACTTGGCACTGCTACGCCGAGTAATAAAACACTCACAAAGCCACCGACAATCATGCCAACTGCAAACAGAAGTCGCCATGAATAATCCCCTTTCTTCGGTGACATAATGCCATTCATAATTCCACTGATACCGGCAACCTTGCCGTTAACCAACAACAAAACCGTGGCAGAAACTCCCAATAAAATGCCACCAAACAACGATTCCCATGGAATAACGTCTAACATTACTTACCTCTATAGATTTTCATTTAATTTATTGATTTTAGGTTATTAACCACCGAAAAGGCGTTTAACGACTTAACTACAAAAAACGCCATGCAGTGCTTTAATTAATGACTCAACTCTCGGTTCAGCTAACGAGTAGAACACCTGCTGTGATGATTTCCGAGCGCTGATTAAATTGTGTTTACGCAACACCGTTAAGTGTTGTGAAAAGGCGGATTGACTCAAAAAGGAGTGTTTTTGCAACTCCCCTACACCAACCTCTCCTTGGGTCAATTGGCACAACACCATCAATCTTTCCGGGTGCGCCATTACTTTAAGTAGATCTGCGGCTTCAACTGCGCTGCCTTTCATCGCCGCTATGTCCATTGCTGTATCGCTCATGACTCACCTCTACATTAAAAACTAAATTAGATATTACTAAATAATAATATTTAGTCAACACTAAATTAGCTTTTGTGAATTTAGTTAAATTAACATTAGACAATTCTAATTTAGGTGTTTATAGTGAGCATATTAAAGGATGGCTGTTTCAGTTAAACAGTTCTAAGGAGAAGAGTTATGACGTTAGAAAATGCTGTAAGAGTATTTGCCGGCACTATGATTTTAGTTTCGGTTCTACTCACCGTATTCGTTCACAGTAACTTCATTTGGTTTACTGTGTTTATTGGCGCTAACCTAATTCAGAGTGCTTATACCGGAATTTGTCCTGCCGCTTACTTTTTAAAGAAATTTGGTTTTAGATAACCTAGATGTTTCGAGCTGGCTCTACAATGTAAGTCAGCTCATCCTAAAGCTTGGAGTTAATAATGACTAAGATTTTAATCGTCGGTGGTGTCGCTGGTGGCGCATCTGCAGCAGCGCGTGCTCGTCGTCTGAGTGAAGACGCAGAAATTATCATGTTTGAGCGCGGTCCATTCGTGTCTTTTGCAAACTGTGGCCTGCCATACCACATTGGTGGCGATATCCAAGAACGCAGTAAACTCTTACTACAAACGCCAGAAAGCTTCCTAGCGCGCTTCAATGTCGATGTTCGCGTGATGAATGAAGTAATATCGGTAAACCGTCAGGATAAAACCATCGTGGTTAAGAACCTAATTGATGGTTCAGAATACGAAGAATCGTACGACTTCTTGCTGCTTAGCCCAGGCGCAGGCCCTATCGTTCCGCCTATTCCTGGCCTTGACAATCATCTCACTCACTCGCTACGTAATATTCCAGATATGGATCGCATTATTGAAACGATCCAGATGAACAAACCAGAGCATGCGACTGTGGTAGGCGGTGGCTTCATCGGTTTAGAGATGATGGAAGCGTTCCATCAGCTAGGTATCAAAACTTCTCTGATTGAAATGGCTGACCAAGTCATGACGCCCGTTGACCGTGAAATGGCGGGATTTGCTCACGCTGAAATTCGAGATAAAGGCATCGATCTGAAACTTGGCGTAGCACTTGAGTCTGTTCAGTTCGTACCTAACGAACATGTTGCCAGCTTTGACTCCGGCGAAAGTGAAAAGCACCAACACTTAGAAGGCGAACTGGAGCTAACACTTAATAATGGTGAGAAGTTAACGACTGATATTCTCATCATGGCGATTGGTGTTCGTCCTGAGACCAAGCTTGCCCAAGAAGCTGGCTTAGAAATCGGTGCCCTAGGTGGTATCTCTACCAATGAATACATGCAAACCAGCGATCCTTCGATTTACGCGGTTGGTGATGCAGTAGAAGAAAAAGATTTTGTCACTGGCGAACCAACATTGGTACCGCTAGCTGGCCCTGCAAACCGTCAAGGCCGCATGGCTGCAGATAACATATTAGGTCGCAGTGAAACCTATCAAGGTACACAAGGAACGGCGATTTGTAAGATCTTTGACTTAGCTGTTGCTTCAACCGGTAAAAATGAGAAACAGCTCAAACGTGCGGGTATTGATTACGACAAAGTGTACGTTCATACCGCAAGCCACGCGAGCTACTACCCAGGCGCAGAAGTGGTGTCGTTCAAAATGCTGTTCGATCCAAAATCAGGCAAAATTTTAGGTGCTCAAGCCGTAGGTAAAGATGGTATTGATAAGCGTATCGACGTTATGGCAGTGGCTCAGCGTGCTGGCATGACGGTTGAACAGTTACAGCACTTAGAACTGACCTACGCGCCACCTTACGGCAGTGCGAAAGACGTAATTAACCAGGCAGCATTTGTTGCCAATAACATCATCAAAGGTGATGCAACCGCAATTCATTACGATGAGATGGATTCACTGACTGATGACCAGGTGTTACTTGATGTACGTAACCCGGGTGAGCTTGAGAGTGTTGGTTTTATTAAAGATGCTATCAACATTCCTGTCGATCAATTACGTCACCGTATGGACGAGCTACCAAAAGACAAAGAGATTGTGATTTACTGTCAAGTTGGTCTGCGTGGTAACGTCGCGTACCGCCAGCTCGTCAACAATGGCTTTAAAGCACGTAACCTGATTGGTGGTTACCGCACTTACAAGTTCGCTAAAGCTTAATTGACGCGTCAATAGCGAGTACGAGTAAGTAAAAAAACAAACGGCTGATAGTGATTGTCAGCCGTTTTTCTTATCCCGAATTTTGTAGTGCTATGTTAGTTATCTATTCTGTTTCAATAAGCGCTATCTCATCTGATGTGGATTTCTCCAACTTAATCGCAATGAACTTAGAAGTTGGCGTAAAGGTTCTGTCCCCATAGCTATCCAGCGGTACCAATGGGTTAGTTTCTGGATAGTATGCGGCAGCCTGACCAGCAGGAACATCATACGCAACCAGCGTGAATCCGCTCACTCGACGTTCTACGCCATCTTCCCACAATGACACCATGTCTACTTTATCGCCTGATTCAAAACCAAGCTTCTTGATGTCCGCCTCATTGATGAACAAGACTTCTCGCATCCCAAAAACGCCACGATAGCGGTCATTTAAACCATATAGCGTCGTGTTGTATTGATCGTGCGAGCGCATGGTTTGCAGAATAAGATCAGGCTTCTGACCTTTTTCTATTAGAGCTTCACTGATCAACTGTTTTGGTAGTTCGCTGTCGCTGAACTGGGCTTTGCCACTCGCCGTATTCCATCTGCGCTCAGCGGCAGGGTTCACCAAATGGAAACCACCCGGATTTTTAAGCTTGCTGTTGAAGTCTGTGAACCCAGGAATTGTGTCGGCGATAAGATCTCTAATTCGATCATAATCTTCTATCACCCAGTTCCAATCAATTGGATGCGTGCCTAGCGTCGCATTCGCAATACCAGCAATGATTGCGGGTTCTGAACGTAAGGCTTTAGAACGAGGTTTCAACTGACCATAAGAAATGTGCACCATGCTGAAAGTATCTTCAACCGTTACACCCTGTGGCCCGTTTTCTTGAGTATCAATTTCAGTACGTCCCAAGCAAGGCAGAATCAATGCATCCTTACCAGTCACTAAATGCGAACGATTGAGCTTAGTCGAAATGTGCACGGTCAGATTACAGTTCCGCATTGCTTCGTGAGTACGTTCGGTGTCCGGTGTCGCTTGGGCAAAGTTGCCGCCTAAACCAATAAATACTTTCGCCTGGCCTTCTTCCATTGCTTTAATTGCTTGAACCGTATTGTGACCTACACCACGAGGCACTTCGAAGTTGAATCGACGCTCAATGCTATCAAGCAGTTGGTCGGATGGCTTTTCATCGATGCCCATTGTACGGTCGCCCTGAACGTTACTGTGCCCACGTACCGGAGAAAGACCTGCGCCCGCTTTACCAACGTTACCACGTAACATCTGTACATTGGCCACTTCTTTAATCGTTGGCACGGAGTGACGGTGTTGCGTCAAACCCATTGCCCAACACATGATCACACGCTCAGCGCGTAAATACATGCGAGCGACCGTTTCGATTTCACTTAAATCTAATCCAGATTGCTCAGCGATGTGCTCCCATGAAGTGGCATCTACTTCAGCTAAGTAGTCATCGATACCAATGGAATGCTGTTCAATGAATTCACGATCGAACACGGCTTTACCACCGGTTTCTAATGCTTCACGTTCCCATTGCAATAAAAACTTAGCCATACCACGAAACACTGCCATGTCCCCACCCAGTGCAGGACGCAAATATGCTGTATTCGTCGGCTCTGAACCATTACTGAGCATTTCTATCGGCATTTGTGGGTTTTGGAAGCGCTCCAAACCACGCTCTTTTAATGGGTTGAAACAGATAACTTGTGCACCGCGTTTCACCGCTTCACGTAACGGCTCCAGCATACGTGGGTGGTTGGTTCCCGGGTTTTGGCCAATAACGAAAATCGCGTCCGCTTCTTCAAAGTCATCAAAGATAACCGTGCCTTTACCTACACCAATGGTGTCTTTCATGCCAAGCGCGCTGGCTTCATGACACATATTTGAGCAATCAGGAAAGTTATTAGTACCAAATGCACGTACGAATAATTGATATAAAAACGCGGCTTCATTGCTGGCGCGGCCGGAGGTGTAAAACTCCGCTTGGTGTGGCGATTCCAGATCATTGAGGTGTTTTGCCACCAACTGAAAAGCCTCTTCCCAAGAAACTGGGACATAGTGATCAGACTCGGCATCGTATTTCATTGGGTGTGTAATACGCCCTTGATATTCGAGCCAGTAATCAGTTTGAGTAGAAAGAGAAGATACACTGTGGTTAGCAAAAAATTCCGGATCAACCAGTCGATTGGTGGCTTCCCAGTTAACAGCCTTTGCGCCATTTTCGCAAAAGTTTACTTTACCGCTTTCTGGTGATTCACCCCAAGCACATCCTGGGCAATCAAAACCGCCATTTTGGTTGGTTTTCATCATGGTACGGATGTTTTTCACCGCATTTTCACTTCCCCACCAGCTTCTTGTCACGGCTTTGAGCGCACCCCAACCACCAGCTGGACCTTTGTATTCTTTTATTCTTTCTTTTTGGCTCACGACTTTACTCCTCGTATATAGGAACAACAGCAAACAGGCTGCCCGGGAAAACAAGCGCGTAAAATCGCGGGAGTCATGAAGGGGCGTTGTCAATCTGGACAAGTAAAGGCTCTGTATGTGTAAGACTTTACTTGTCCAGATTGTATGAGTTCTGGTACCCGTCTACTGTTTCAGAATGTTCAGACACAATCTTTAATGCTGTGTTTTGATCTGAATCAAAGGTTAAGTCGTTACTTTGTATGCGTCCAATTGATATCCCTGACCGGCTGATAAATAAAATCTATCACGACTTTAAGACAAGACATTCATCACATTTTTCATCAATTGAATTTATCAGAGAATTCGTTTTATGCGGTATTTAAACTGAGATCTCACGCTCGACTCAGTAATTTCGATGCGATTTACGATAGACATTATCTATCACCCTATAGATACTTTAGATTTGACCCCAATCAGTATCGGGAATAGCCTTGATTTAGATCAATTTTGAGGACATTTTCGCTCTTGACATAAGAAGAGTAGAAACAGGTAGCTCAAATGTTGATGAAGATAAAGAATGCACAAACATTGCCTTTTCAAATCGCGCGACCCGTTACTGTGACTCACAAAGCAAGGTTAAGTTAGCCAAGATGGATATCAAACAACTTAAATACCTAATAGCACTCGAGCAGACCAAACATTTTGGTCTGGCGGCGGCATTGTGTCACATTACTCAGCCGACACTTTCGATGAGAATTAGAAGTTTAGAGGAAGAGCTAGACTTAGAATTAATCCAAAGAAGTCAACGTTTTGAAGGATTCACGGAAGCTGGAGAGCGTATTTTAGCGTGGGCTAAAACCGTGTTAGCGGCTCACGATGGTTTACAAGCTGAAGCCGCCAATTGCAGAGGACAACTGGTCGGCTCGCTTAGGCTGGGTATGGTGCCTTTAGCCAGTCAAAACCCTATGCAGCTGATTAAACCACTCGCTGAAGCGTTCCCGGAATTGCAATTTCAGATCCTCTCAATGACGACGGAACAGATCATAGACCAGCTCAATCGAAACCAACTCGATTTGGGTATGTGCTACGTCGATCAGGTGAACACGGCCTATTTTGACGTTATTGAATTGGACTCAACAAAACTGGGGGTGTTGTTTGACGAGCGTTATTTTGATTTTGCCGAATCAGAAGTAATGTGGGAATCACTCAATAGCATCCCGCTTGGCTTACTATCAAAAGGAATGCACTACAGACACTCTATTGATATTAGCTTTATTAGCAAAGGGCTTGTCCCTCAAACGGTCATTGAAAGTAACTCCACCTTTCACCTTGTCCAGGCGGTAACCAGCGGTCTTTGCTGTGCGATTATGCCTAGAAACTGTGGCCTTGAAGAGTTAAACGATACGCTTCGTATTGTACCGATTGAAGAAGCCGCCGTTCATGCGCCTTTAGGCTTACTAAAACGTAAACAAGAGCCTTTTTCTGCACTCACAGATCAGTGCTTTTCAATCGCAAAAACCATATTTAATTAACAACGAATACGCATCAGTTAGACGAGCGTGAGGTGATTTCATGAGATGTACCACTCAATCTTATTTTGAATTGTCGGACTTTAACCAGGCTCCGCCTCAGCCAAACGCGTTTAACTATCGTGAAATGAAAGACGGTCGCCCTCTGCAGCAAACTTCGCTGGCCAGTGAATCCGCACTCGCTATCAGTTATAACGGGATTAGCCAAGCCGTAATGATGGTAACTCCGGGGCACTTAGAAGATTTTGTTAAAGGGTTCAGTCTGAGCACAGGAATCATCAACGACTTTAAAGAGATTAAAGATATTGAAATTGGTGGTGACAACGAATCGCATTATGCAGAAGTCGAAATCAGCAACCGAGCATTCTGGTCTCTAAAAACGCAGCGCAGAAACCTTGCAGGGACAACCGGATGTGGCATTTGTGGGGTCGAAGCGTTAGAGCAAGCCTTACCTGATCTAGAACCGCTTTCCCCTTCTCTTCCCCCTCGCCCAGATGCTTTTGAAGGGTTGAGAGAGAAAGTCGCTTTGCATCAAAATGCAGCTCGTGAATCAGGAGCGCTTCATGCTGCACTGTTTGCTGATTTACAGGGAAATATCTTGTCCTGTCGTGAAGACATTGGTCGTCATAATGCATTAGATAAGCTTATTGGCGCGCTGGCGAATAATCACATCGAACCACAAAATGGGTTTGCGATCATGACTAGCCGTTGTAGTTTAGAATTGATCCATAAAGCGGTACGCGCTCGCATCCCTACTCTGGTTTGCCTTTCCGCGCCAACCGCATTAACTGTGGAATGGGCAAGACGGAATCATCTCAATTTGATTCACTTGCCAAAACACGGAGCACCGAGGCTTTATAGCCCAGCGCCGTAATCGAAGAGCATACTCAGTGGAGGTTTGATTAAGTGATAACACCTATCAAGATATTAAACCTATCGCGTATAAACGAAGATTATCCGTGGTATTTGTTGCAAAACGTATAATCAACGTTGTAATCAAGGCTGTAATCACTACAATCTCTGGTTCGATTTTTCAGTGAACGTTTGTATGCCGAAGTTAAACCTAGATAATACCGCCCAACACTCCGCTCTTTCTAATATTGAGACCAGCAGTAAAATCCAATCGGCATTAGAACCGAAATTCCACAAGCCAACGACGCGCCTTTGTTTAAGTCCAAAACTGTCGCATGAGCACTTAACTCGCCGCTGGGCAGTCCTGGAACAGACCACGAATAAAGACCTTCTTCTCGATCCTTTCACCCGAGAACATTGTGAGTCATATACCAACAATATCGAGCATTTCATTGGCACTGTAAATGTGCCAGTTGGTATTGCAGGCCCACTGCGAGTAAACGGCTTACATGCAAACGACGACTACTTAGTCCCACTCGCAACCACCGAAGCGGCTCTCGTTGCCTCCTACAACCGTGGCGCTAACTTAATCACTGCAGCAGGCGGTGCCAGTGCATTGCTACTTAGTGAAGGTGTGAGCCGAACTCCAGTGTTTGGCTTTAACAACCTGGCTGAAGCAGGACAGTTCGTAAGTTGGGTCACTACCCAGTTCGACACTTTTTGCCAGATTGCAGAGTCGACTACCTCTCACGGGAAACTCAAAGACATCAACATCAATATAGAAGGCAACCATGTCTATTTGGTTTTTGAGTATGTCACCGGTGATGCCTCTGGTCAGAATATGGTGACCATAGCGACTAACCAAGTGTTCCATCACATTTTAGCGGTCAGTCCTGTTAAGCCAGTTCAAGCTTTTCTTGATGGCAACCTCTCGGGTGACAAAAAGCCAAACGCGCATACTCTGCGGTCTGTGCGTGGTAAAAAAGTTTCAGCCGAAGTCACGATTTCTGCAGAATTAGTCAAGAAGTACCTGCATACAACGCCAGAATCAATGGCTCAGTTTACCCATATGAGCACCGTGGGTGGTTTATTGAGTGGTACTATCGGCGTCAATGCCCATTACGCTAACGCACTCGCCGCACTTTATATTGCATGCGGTCAGGATGCGGCTTGCGTCGCTGAATCCGCGATAGGTATTACCCGAATGGAGGTTGATTCAAAAGGCAATCTCTACGCGAGTGTCACGTTGCCGAATATCATGGTGGGCACAGTTGGTGGCGGTACAGGGCTGCCAACACAAAAAGCCTGTCTCGATATTCTCGGTTTACATGGCAACGGAAAAGCGAAGGCACTTGCCGAAGTCACGGCTGCATTATGTCTCGCGGGTGAGCTCTCAATTATTGGCGCATTTTGTGCGGATCACTTTTCCCGTGCTCATCATAAACTGGCAAGAAAATAACCCCATAACCAAACAAGGCAGATTTGCTTTCTTTGATGCTTAATCCGCCATAACAATAAGTTATCCAACCCTATTTATCTCATGTACTCGTTGGTCTTACCCAAGCGACGAGTACATGCCGCCTACTAACCTTCAATTACCTAAAATAGTACTAATTTCACCCAGAATGCTTTTTTTAGGCGAATCCAGACCTCTATACTCGCTCACTAAGTTGATTACTTAATACTCTTTCTCAGGTAAGCGAGTCAGTGATGATACGTCATATAAAGAATAGAATTTCTTATTGGTTTTTAGGGTTGTTTGTGGCATTTGCGTGTTCGATACAACCTGTTTATTCAGCAAGTATAACGTCAGATGATACTGCCCGTATTCTTTATCAAACCACGTTTGGCCCCACACCCGCTCTTATAAAAACCGTCGAAAAGCTAGGAGTCGAAGGCTGGGTCAATCAGCAAATAAAGCTCCCTCCTACGTATCATGAACCTCTGTTCAACACGCCTTTTTCCAAAGGTGCACAAGCCAACCGTGAAAATGCATGGTACCAAATCGTCATCAGTTCCGAAGACCAACTCAGGCAGCGAATGGCCTTTGCACTCAGTCAAATATTGGTGGTTTCCCGCTATGGAGGCGTACTGTCTGGCAAACCTGCTGGCTTAGCGAACTACTACGATGTGCTTGTAAAAAACGCATTTGGTAATTATCGGGATCTGCTATTTGAAGTCGCAACGCATCCCGTGATGGGAAACTACCTGTCAATGATGGGAAGTGCTAAAGAAAACCCGTCTACCGGTGCGTTGCCAGATGAAAACTTTGCCCGAGAGCTTATGCAGTTGTTCACGCTCGGACTATACAAATTCAATATAGATGGAAGTACGGTCGTTGATAGCAATACTGGTAGACCTATCCCGAGCTATACACAAAATGATGTACAGGAACTTGCCCGTGCTTTAACCGGATGGAAAAGCAGCGATGTTGACTTTGTGGAGCCTATGCAAGTCATCAATAAACTGCATGACTCTGGCGAAAAGAAGATCTTAGATACTACTCTCCCGGCAGGGCTCACTGGTCAGGAGGAACTATCCCGCGTCATCGATATTTTAATGTCCCATCCTAATATCGCGCCATTTGTGTCAAAACGATTAATCCAGCGTTTCGTTACCTCCAATCCAAGTCCTGAGTATGTAACCCGTATTTCTACGGTTTTTAATGACAATGGTAAAGGAATCAAAGGGGATCTAAGCGCGGTAATGAAAGCGATATTACTGGATGAAGAAGCGTCGCTGCGGACTGAACGTCAACCTAAAAAAGTCAAAGAGCCTATTCTGGTGCTGACCAATTTTCATCGCGCCGCAGGCTTTACTCTGAAAGGTGCGCGATATGATGATGCCACGACCGTTATGAATATCGCCAACCAAGGTCCACTGCGCGCACCTTCAGTATTTAACTTCTACTCGCCAGATTACCAGCCATCGAACGAATTTATGCAGTCTTCGATGGTGTCACCTGAGTATCAGTTACTTAATTGGTCAGCTTATACCGATATCGTTAATTTTATGCTTACCGATATCCGGGATGGAGGCGATAACACATACTCACTTAACCTCGATGGCCTGTATGCGCTGCTTGATGATCATCCAGCACTCGTCGAACAAATCAATCAACGGTTCTTCGTTGGTACAGTATCTTCTGAGCTCATAACACTCATGCTTAACGTGCTAGACGATTATCCATCCGAGTATGTGCCCAAAGCAAAGCTCTCAATCGTTATTTTCACCGCCATTTCAGGCGAAGAATTTTATCTTCAATACTAGGAGTGAACGATGGATCATTCACGACGTCATTTTATTAAAGGATCTGCATCCCTTGGGGCTTTTGCATCGTTGGGCCTGCCTGCCTATTCACTCGCTTCGCCAACAAACGACTTTCGCGCCCTTATTTGTGTCTACTTAATGGGCGGAAATGATGCCATTAATACGGTTTTGCCATTGTCAGGTTTTCACTATAAGCAGTATTCAGACGTGAGAGGTGCGTTAGCCGTTCCCAGAGATGCCATAGTCCCTACCGGACTGAGTGTATTGGACACAAATGGCAGAAAGGTACCTTTGGGTTTACATCCTCAGCTTGGTGCGCTTTCTTCACTTTTTGAACGTGGTGACGCTAACATTGCCGTCAATACTGGCATTCTCGATCAACCTCTAACCAAACAAGCTATTGAATCTGGCGAGTTACCCTTGCCTGAGCAGCTTTTCTCTCACAACTCTCAAACGGATTCCTGGCTACGAGGAGGAATGGAGGCATCACGTAATTTGGGCTGGGCTGGCCGCATCTTAGACGTGTTAAATTCAAGCGCTGAAGTGACTCCCCTTTATAGTGTCTATGGCGAGTCACTTTGGTTAAGGGCGATGGAGCATCGACAGACAGTCTTAAAAAAGGACCGAGTCGTTAAACTGTCCGCGCTCGATAATCTCGTCTACAAGGGGATTTACAATCAATTACTGTCTGGAAGTACGAATAACCCTTTCAGTGATCACTTTCATGTCATGATTAACGAATCGATGACGATGAGTCACGTACTTTCTGAGCAGCTAAACCAAATACAAGATTCTCCCCTTTTCACGTCATCTGAACTTGGCAAACAAATGCAAACGGTATTTAAGCTGATTGCCAGCCAGAATGATATGAACCAAAAACGGCAAATATTTTTTATAAAGCACAACGGGTATGACCTTCACGATTCACAACTCGCAAGACACCCGGTGTTATTAGAGGATTTAGCCACAAATTTATTCGCCATGTATCAGTCGCTCGATAAACTGGGGATGAGCAAAAATGTCACTTCTTTTACGATGTCTGATTTTGGCCGTCGGATGACAAGCAATGGTAATGGTACAGACCATGGTTGGGGCGGACATCAACTGCTGTTAGGTGGCGCTGTCAACAGCAACCAGCCTATCGGTACATGGCCCGAGTTAGTTCTGGGGGGACAGGACGACTATTCAAGAGGCAGACTTATTCCGAAACTAGCGGCGGACCAAGTAGGTGCCACACTTGCTCAATGGATGGGTGTCAGCGATAACGCTGCATTGGAGTATGTATTTCCTAATATCCGCAACTTTGCAGACTCGAATCTTGGGTTTATGTCTTAGAGGCATAAAAAAGGGAGCAGATTTGCTCCCTTAATGAATCAGATTATGCTTCGGTACGGCGACGCTCGTTACACAGTCGGATTGCACGTTCTAGTAATTCTAGTGCGGATTTATCGCACTCTGGTAACGCTGCGTCACTTTCCGCAATTGGCGTTACGCGGTCACCCCATTTAAGAACGGCGGCACCCCATGTTAGACCGGCACCGAAAGCCGCTAAAAGTAAGTTATCGCCTGGCTTGACTCGGCCTTGCTCTAACGCCTCACACAATGCAATTGGCACCGTTGCTGCTGAGGTATTGCCATACTTATGAATATTCACAAACGCTTTTTCTTGTGGGATGCCCGAAAGATCACACAAGGTCTGGATGATTCGAATGTTAGCTTGGTGAGGGATCACAACATCAATTTGTTCGGTTGTGAGCTCAGATTCTTTAAGCACGTTTTTCGCTGCTAAGCCCATGCCCTTCACTGCGCGTTTAAAGATCTCTTGTCCTACAAAGTTGAAGTCCCAGAAACCGTTATCTTCAGCAAAGCGATCCATACAAGAACCAAACTTAGGCACAGCAAGTATGTCGCGCCCTTTTGCGTCACAACCGATTTTCGATTGTAACAGTCCAGTCTCTTTGTCAGTTCTTGATAAAACAACAGCGCCTGCGCCATCGCCAAACAAAACGGCAGTATCACGCATTGACCAATCGATGAAGAAAGAAAGCCTTTCAGCACCAATAATAATGGCATGGCGGTAATTTCCCGATTGAATCAAACGCGTGCCCGTTTCCAGACCGTATACAAAGCCGGTACAGGCAGCATTTAAATCAAAAGATGCAGCAGAACGAATATCCAGATTTTGTTGAACTTTCGATGCGATATTTGGAATTAGGGAATCGGGTGAGCACGTCGCGACGATAATCAGGTCAACCTCACTCGCATCAACACCAGCACGAGCTAACGCGTGCTTTGCGGCGACTGTTGCCATGTCAGAAGTGTTTACGTGACTAATGCGGCGGTTTTCGATGCCAGTGCGAGAGCGAATCCACTCATCAGAGGTATCAAGGAATGTACTAAGATCATCGTTAGAAAGTACAGTTGGCGGTACACATTTTCCCCAACCTGTAATTTCAGCGTAGTAATTTGACATCACAGACCTATTTATTGTTGTAATTTAGTTAAGTTTCTTAGAACCTAAGTAGGTTCAAATAAAGACTTGCCAGTTCGTAGCAAGTCCAAAGTAAAGAAGAAAATTATACGCTTTATGGAGCTGACTGATAAGTCAAGTTTTCACAAAGTTGTCATAAAGGAAGAAGTCATGTCATCGTTTAAAACTCGCTGTCCATCATGTGGCGGTTTAAATCGTGTACCCAACGAGCGCGTTGCAGAAAATGCGACTTGCGGAAAATGTAAAAGCTCTCTTTTAGATGGTGCGCCTATAGAAGGGACAACGGAAAACTTTTCCTCGCTATTACAAAGCCCTACGCCAGTCGTCGTTGATTTTTGGGCTCCGTGGTGTAACCCATGTGTTGGTTTTGCACCTGTTTTCTCAGATGTCGCAGAGGAAAAAGCGGGAATGGCTCGTTTTGTCAAAATTGACACAGAAGCACAACAACAGCTTGCGGCTCAATTTGGCATTCGCAGTATTCCAACTATCATGGTTTTCAAAAACGGACAGCGTGTTGATGTACTCAACGGAGCGCTACCTAAATCTCAGTTCGAACAGTGGCTAAATCAAGCTGTTACTAAGTGACCTATCAAGCCAGCTACCTCTTTTAGCTGGCTTTTTATTCCGCAAAATCCCACCTCTTTATGATAAAGAATATTTGTCGATACGACTCAAATTTATCGTTTTACTTGCAAAATAATTAGCTTCATATTCGCGCCCATAAACTACCCGTAAAACATAAACTAATAGGCGCAAAGCAGTGGAAAACAAAGCCTTCCTTCCAGCATCACCACGTATCACCGTTCCTGT